>JBMFWM010000001.1:0-87686 GCA_049965275.1 Thermoplasmata archaeon
ATGAAGAAATTGCCCCTGTACCCTATTATAAAACTCTGGTAAGTAGTAATGTTACCAAAAGTATATGTATTGTTGGCATAGTGCCACGTGACATTATTGCTAACTTCGTAACGATGTAATGACGAACCTGTCCAACCCTTGTTAACCGTGTGATTGAAAAATGCGCTAGCATAAGAATCATTTAGAAAACATATGGCGCTGATGGAGATTGAATAAGAACTGATATACGCTTCCGCAAGTCCTTCAATGGAGACTATTTTAACACCCGGAGGGGAACTGACACTAGTTGAGCAAAAAGAGTTCCCGTCGTACTTAACCAAAGAACCATTCACCAAATCTGAATTTGTATAGTTAATCCGTGACTGAATTTCCATTCATGGCCCGTCAGATTATCAACGTTTGAAACAGATAACAATGGGAGATTAGGCTGTGTGGATAGGCTATTGAGTGTATACGCCCCAACAACTGATGGAATGGCAATTACCAGTACCAAAATGGCAGCAATCTTCGTTAAATTCTTTACAATCACCTGGCATCCCCTCCATTATAGGTTCAGGACCTGCACACCTATTGTCAGGAACGATCACGCTCCATACGCCTTGAAAAACGAATTAGATGAGGGCTGAGATTGAGAAACGCTCGCGGTAAACGACTTGAACATCAGCAAAGACAAGACTATTGACAAGAGTATCCTACTTATCTTATCTTTTATGAACACCATTAGATCATAAAATACTCATGCTATTTAATTTTTAATGTATTTAGACGATCGTTGCACAACCCACTCAACCAACTAAATTCTATCTCAACATGTAATTACAGTGAATTTTTAATCAAACTTCCCAGATCATGCAATTTCTCCTTTTTGTCTTTATTATTTCGCTTATTATACTCTTCAGACATGACAAATATATCTGTACAATCCAGAAGTCCAGACAATCATGGATAATCTTCCATTGAACCAGCCCTTTCTTTTCTTTTACCATTTACTGGGCATTCAATCACTCTTGGCCGGTTATTCCTTTAACTGGATCGAGGTTACGGAAAAACTCTTTCACTGATGCAGAAAAATTCCTGAGGGTTACTGGGATCTCCTCTATTTATGCTGGAAGGGGGATCTTGATCTCATAAGAGGTATGACAAGCTCGCTTACATAGGGTTCCCAAACAGGATTGCTCTGAAGCTGGCTGCTGGCCTTATGGATCGCGTCTTCGGTAACACAGAAATGATGTTTGAGGAGCGGTGTGGTTCGGGCAGGAAGAAAGCGCAGTCTTTCGCTGACAATACACTTAACGGAGAAACTGGTCTGCCCAACTCTCTATAATATTGCCAGTATTTCAATAGGTAAATCCAGAAAAACAGGTTCAGATCTTGTCTCCTTAACCCCCGCCGCAGGGTGTTTAAGAAGATCTTGTCTATATTTCGACGATCCTCTGCTACGCACAAAGGCATTCGGTAGAGGTGCTATCATTTAATAAGTCGGTTTAAATTTGCAGTTCATGAAACGTGCTGTCCCGGTCATCCTTGTCCTGTTCACGGTCATTTTTCTTCTTTTGATATCACTGAACATTCCGGTCAACACTGCTCATGGAGAAACGAGCCCAGCCGTTCATTCTTCTCAATCAAGTTTACCAGATAGGAACAGCAGCCTGACTTTTGTCGCACCGTCAATTGCAACGGCATCCACAAATGCAAGGTTGAATGGAACATGGAGCTCTATGCTCAACTACACGCTTGAGAGAATGAACGAATCAAGCATTCCACAAATTGCTAAAATGCTTCCTAACTTCAATGTGCCAAACTCCGGTAAACTCATTGGCGGGCCTGTTTATACTTCAGCCCCAGCTCCTATGGGGCTGGCTTCATATGGTCTCAGTAACGAGTCCGGGACAATTGTTCCTTATACTTACACAACAGGCAGTTTCGAGGGAAGGATAAACATAAGCAGCGTTTCTGAGTTCTACCCGGGAACGAGCTCTCCTTATTCCTTCTCCATACAGTTCAACGCGGTACTTACAGGGGTTACTATTGCAGGCGTCTCCGGTTATGAATACTGGATTCAGAACGTCGCATTTTACTCATCACGAACTCACCAGCTTACTTTTGTGGACAACATATGGAACTTCAGCTCACCGAATGCGGTCATTAACAATGGAACATTTCACAGCTATACTGGAAACGTGGTGCCGGGTCTTTACTACTACAAGGTGGGACCAACATACACAGTTGCTGCGCCGTTTTCACTCACACTCTACCTGAATTCAACCAACATAGCGCAGGAGAATTCTGTATTCTTCAACTATACGCTTACAAATGCCAGCCTTAACGGAACATCAGGCGTCTTCTCCTCATCTTACGACAAGGTGCAGTTCAATTCCACACTTCAGGGTTCCAGTTCTTCTGTAACAGATGCATACTTTAAGGTCAGCGGTAACACTCTTTCCGGAACCGGTGCAATTCCCCTAGATGCGGAGCTGGACCTTGGAGGTCCGGGTGGCGGTTCAACTGCTGACTTCAATCAGATCAATGCATCCATGAACATGTATTACCAGGATTCATCATCTCGGATGGTGCCAATAGGGTCCGCCTATGACTCAGGCTCAGCGACTGGCGAGACTTCTTCAGGAGTTTCGGCATACTACACCGGCACAACCGAATACCTTTCCACCGGCCCGTCCTTTATCTCAGGACTTTGGAACATAACCTCACCAAGCGAATCTGGGTTTGCTCTTGTTACCGCATCAATATATCCGGAATCAGCATTTGTAATGTTCAGCCATGGAAGCTCCTTCAGCAGCTCAAATGCTCAATGGGCACCAACTGGTACCGGGGGAGCATTCACAACGCATCTTATGCCTGGATCTTATGCAATGATGGTTTTGCTCAGTTACCATAACCCTTCCTCTGTTTATTCCATTTCTCTTGGTCAAGGCGGCTTCAGTGCACTTGGAAGCATCACCCTGTCTTCTAACGAAACTGCAGGTCTCTACACTCCCCTTTACGTATCAGCAAATGCCGATCTGGCACAGCTAGCAATGTCGGGTAACGGCTCTGAGAGAAATCCGTATGTTCTTCCCGGATACGATTATTTGAGATCCATAGGTATCGATTCCGTAAGCACGCTGAACGAGGCTTTCAATATAGTTAACGACTACCTTTTCCCTGAATTCACAGGCATTCTAGTTAAGGATTCCAGCGCCTATGCAGTTATGAATGGTTTCAAGAATCCAGGAGGAGGCCCTGCATTCCAGTATGTGCTTTCAGGTAAACTTAACCTTGCCATCGCCCAGGCCCTTGGCATGACGCCAGCAAACAACCTGGGCGTTTACATCTATAACTCATCACATGTCATCATGACCAACAGCACCGTATCAGGGGCTTTTCCTGCTGCAATATTCAATGGCAACACCTATTACAACGTCCCCTATGTTGCTGGCCTGACACTGTGGAACGTCACCTCAAGCCTTGTGGAAAACAACCTGATATGCAGCGAGGGATCCGGGTTGCTGATATATGGCGACGCTTCAATATTATCGGGCAATTACGTCTGGAATAACACGTTTATCAATGCACCCGTTATATCTAATGGATCTTACTATGGTTCTGCACCCATAGGGCTCACGGTAGAAAGCAGTGGGAATACGATTTTCAACAATATTTTTGACACAACCATAACGATTGTGAGCATTGACGGGTTATATGCAAATATATACAATGACGGCAACGTAACATATCATAATGCATTCAATATATCAAGGAGACCGGCTGCCAGCTCCACAGTTATGGATGGAGAACTTCTCACAGGAAGCATAATTGGAAGCAATTATCAGGGAGGAAATTTCTATTACAATTATTTCGGCGATGGATCATCCCCCTACAACGGTAGCGGGCTAGGACTTGCATTTCCCGGGCAGAATATTTTCAACGGAAGTATTAATGATGGATTCGACTTTGTTCCGCTACAGGTATATACAACAATGGTCAATGTATCGGCATCGGGGCTGCCTGTAAATCAGATCACATACTTTGACATAAACAATGCTATCTACAGCATTAGCTACAACAGTGTAAAGAGCATATACGTTCCTAACGGCACATACCAGATCCTAGGGTTTATCCTCCTCAATACTGAGGAGCAGTTTGTGCCAACTTCATACATTGGTTCGCAGATGCTGCAATCCGGAATTTTTTACGTCCATGGACCTGTGGGGAACATATTCATTGGGTATAACCTATACATGAATGTCACTGTCAAGGAAACCGGGGTGCCCGCAGGATCAACGTGGGGTTTCTCAATACCGCAGGCTGGTATTGGGTTCACTCTGGATGGTGGCAGCGTATCAATTTTCCTTGAGTCTGGAAAACTTTACCAGATATTCCCGCAGTCCGTACCGGGATATTATACAGACAGCGTATATCCATTCTCAGTCTCCGGGTCCCCGCTTAACATCACAATAGCTTACTTCCCGACAGGTATGCCATCCTCGTTCTCGGTCACTTTTCATGAAACCGGACTTCCCAGCGGTACCCTCTGGCACGTCTATATCGACACACAGGAATTCAACAGCACTTCTCCTACCATGACTATCATTAACATTACAGATGGAACATATGCCTACAATGTGACTCATATAAGCGGATACCAGAATATCTTGGGGCAGCAATTCACGGTTAATCAGTCCAATATTACAATCGACCTGATGTTTACAAGAACTGCAGGCAGCGCATCATCGCTGTACATAATTGTGGCGGCAATTGTGGGTCTGGCCGCTGGATCTATTATATCTTATGCGATACTGAGAAGAAGACGCTGAGAGAGCGCATCATGAAGACATGTTATTCTTCAGGAACTCTTCACCGAACAGCTTGCATGTAATGTAACCAACCAGGGCTGAGATACCCCGGATAATGTACCAGAAATTGATTATCTGCGGCTTGAATATTTCGGATGCCCTGAAGTGGCTCCAGACGTTTTCATGCTTCAGCGTCAACTGCTTTCGCCCGAATCCATTCCAGAATGCCTGCTCCACGAAGCCAACAACAGTGCTTCTCGCTCTATGGTATATAGTGCAGTCAGGGCAGTATTCTATCCTGGCTCCATGCATAACAGCCCTGATGTTTAGATCGATATCCTCAGCCGTGACGAAGATGGGATCAAATCCCCCAATCTCCAGGAAAAGTGACTTTTCATAACCAAGGTTAACGCTCGGATATGTGACGTCAAAATCATCAAAAAAAAGCTCAACCCGCCCAAGGCGCTCAAATGGCTGATAACCCATGGCAATAGCCTTCCCGGCCACCACTTTAGCTCCTTTCTTGAACAAGCGCCTCATTTTCATTATCCAGAACGCGTTTGCAATAGCATCGCCGTCCGTAAAAAGAACGTAGTCATAGACGGCCTGCCTCACTCCAATATTTCGACCCTCACCCCTGCTGCATTTCTTCTGGATCAGGTGCACAAACGGGAACTCGATCGAATACTTTAGCACTATATCGGCCGTCTCATCCTCGCTCAGCGAATCTACAACTATAACCTCGAACGGCTGCTCCTGCGACACAAGGCTGTCAAGAAGATCGACAATGTACTGCCCCATGTTAAGTGTAGTTATGACAACCGAAATGCCGTCCGGATCCCCCATGGACTATACCCAATCCATCCGCTTCAACTCACGTTCCTTCTTCGTCGCTTTTTTGTATTCCTTGTAATGTTCCCTGCAGAGATGGACTTTACCCTTGCCCTCAATCGAGGGAAAAGCCTTGTGTGCTAGATCTGCGGGCACTGTCTGGAAGCTGTCGTTAGTGCAACCTGGCACCTCACACTTCTTATCTGCCATACCGCAACGAATCCAGAACTACATAGATGTATTTTTCGGTGCGGAATTTAATGTCGAACAATAAATGCCCGGAGTAAGCCTCTTTCTGTTCCCCGCTTTTTGCGGCTGACAGCATTCGACTGATGACCTTTCGGTCTGCGTCTTACCCGGCCCTTGCGGTAACCTCACTGGGCCTGTTTAGACTTTCTCCATTCAGGGAGAGTTCCCATCGGTGCTTCCAGGAACGTCATCGTTCTGAATCACACTTTGCTGGAAACCGTGCATTTCTTTTCTCTTTACCATCCCTCTCGGGATACCGGCTTGCGCCGGTTGAACTTTACCATGGAGAGAGGACTTTCCTCACTCTTTCGAGCGTTAGCTGTCCTCGGGCTTTTACATTCGGTCAAAGAAGAGTGAACAACTTTATTAGCTTTATTGGTGAATGTTCAGAAAAAAAGTGGTTTCAGTGCCGATCGCCATATATCATACCTGAATCTTTTCTGCCCATTTCCTCGAGATCAGCATGTTTGCAAAACCCTCCTTCAGATGGACTATATCATTATTCCTGAGCACATAGTCCCCTTCAGGTTGTGATATAGGTGGAAGATCTGAAGTTATCCGCAGAAAAACATAATTATCCTGAACCTTTTTCTGCTCTGTTACAGGCTGTAGCTCTATCTCTTCTCTCGTAACCACAGGAACCGGGACCTCGCGTTCCGAAGTATCGGTGAACCTGTGTATCATGTCCTGTATAATCTGCTTCTGCTTTTCAAGGAATTCCTTTTCCTCTGAAGTAAGCTGGTTCCATTCCTCTCCTTCAATCTCATGCAGGGAGAGACGCATTAGCTTGCTGAACCTGAGTTGGAAAAAGACCGTAAAATCGGTCTCCACCTGCTTAATGCGCTCCTTTATCTTCATGTATTTCTCGATGTCAGAAGCAACGGCTCCATCCGCCTCGATCCTGAGGGTTCGGAGAGCTTCCAGTACACTGCGGTAAAAGTCTGATTCTATTTTCCTGACTTTTTTAGAGCTTTTCTCCACCCTCACAGCAGTCTGCAGGTCTGTGCAAACCTTGTCAACCTGAATGGGTGTAAGCGTCATAGTGGTTAATCACCGATGCGATATTATTATCTTTCTGATGATAAATTCCTCCTACTTGCTGAGGATCATAATTGCATGGAGAATACGTACTCGGGAAGTTCCTGAAAAATCGATGCAAATATCTCCTCATGATTCCTGTACTGTTCCCTTATCATTATTGCCCTTTTTGGGACGGAATCGGGTGGAATGACCTTGTCTGGTTTAGCAGGATCGTCCACGTAATCGCTTTCAAGCATGAAATTCCAGATATTTTCATGAACTGCATTTCGCACGTTGTCTCTTGTTGCTAGAATGGACCTGGAAATTTCGGGACGCATTCGATTGAACTCTGGTGAAGCGTGGTGTTTGACAATTTTCCTCGGATTGGCTCCTGCCTGAATGGCCATTGTGTAAATGCCTTCAATTCCTGTAAGATCGAGGTCTTCAGTATGGAGTACCACGGCACACCCTATTTCGCTGGATAACTGCATGCAACGCAGCATTATCTCGTTAGAATCTTCTGTAACCCGCGGTTCTACAGGAAAATGCGGTCTTCCGATTTCACCAATTGCGCTCGCCCGGTTCTGCATGCAGTATTTAGCGGCAATTTCAACTCCATCAAGCATCATCTGTTTGGCATTAAACCGGCCCTTTTCCCAGAAAAAATAGTCAAGCGGGTACGGACCAAGCGTTACTGACACTTTTAACCCGCTTTCACGTACCATATCTGCCAGTTGAACCGTTATCTCATAGCGTCTTTCATAATAATTTGAATATCCGATCGAATAATCTGGTAGATTAACAAGGTTAATTCCTGATCCACCTGATGCCTTGAACCTCTTGACGGCTTCTTTCCCCTGCTCCCCTGGATTCAGGTGGAAGTGTGCGTCAAAAGCTCCAGGGATGACGGATGATCCCATTTCCATATATCATGGCAAAATGCTTATAAGTATGCTCCTGAAAAGTGCCTCTGAGTTGTATTGCAATTAATCAACAAAGCTTTATTATTCAAGATCCAATTTGCTGTGAAGGTGTTAGGCAATGCAGCAAGGTCAAATGAACTATGACAGGGCAATTACAGTCTTTTCCCCGGATGGGAGGTTATTTCAGGTTGAGTACGCGAGGGAGGCAGTCAAGAAAGGATCAACAGCACTTGGTCTCAAGTTTTCAAACGGGGTTGTTCTTATTTCCGACAGAAAGGTAAGGAGCAGGCTTGTAGAGCAGAACTCAGTTGAGAAAATACAGCTGATTGATGACTACGTAGCAGCAGTGACATCAGGCCTGGTTGCAGACGCTAGGGTATTGATAGATTTCTCCAGAGTTGCGGCACAGCAGGAAAAAGTAACATATGGGGGCCTGATAAACATGGAAAATCTTGTCCGCAAAGTGGCTGACCAGATGCAGCAATACACTCAGTACGGCGGAGTCAGACCTTATGGTGTTTCGCTTATATACGCAGGAGTAGACAGGGTTGGACCCAGACTCTTCGACTGTGATCCAGCTGGAACAATAAACGAATACAAGGCAGTAGCAGTGGGATCAGGAAAGGATCAGGTAGTCGCATACCTTGAGAAAGAATACAAGGAAGACCTTAAGGAGAAGGAAGCAGTCGCTCTCGGCATTGCAGCCTTGAAGGTTGCACTCGAGGAAGAAGGCGGCGTGAAATCCCCCGAGATCGCAACAATTACTGTAGGTAACAAGTATTACTTCTACACAAAGGAAGAGACTGCAAAGTTCACTTCCTGAGTAAAAAACCAGTAAAATCTGCATTTAAAATAACTTATGCAACCAACCATGGCCTAGGACGTGGCCATTCAAATGCTTTTTAAACATTTAACCCAAATCGGTGATTTTATCTCCTCCGAGAAAGGATCAAACTTATTGCATTCAGGTAAAGAATTAAATGTAAAAATTTTATACTCGCTGCAAAGATGGTAAAAGTAGAGGATGCCATAGTCGCAAAGCTTGAGTCGCACGGGCACCGTTTTGAGATACTGGTTGATCCGGACGCTACAGACCGTATAAAGACCGGGATTATTGACATAGACAAGGATCTCGCACTTGATCAGGTGTTCAAGGATTCAAGGAAGGGAGAGAAAGCAGGTGAAGAAACCCTTAAGGAAGTATTCGGAACCACAGATATATCACAGGTGGCAATTGAGATAGTGAAGCGCGGTGAAATCCACCTTACGACTGAACAAAGAAGGGAAATGCTCGAAAAAAAGAGGAAACAGATAGTCGAAATGATTGCCAGGGAAGCAATCAACCCACAGATGAACGCGCCTCATCCTCCTGCCAGAATACTTCAGGCAATGGAGGAATCAAAGGTGCATATCGACCCTTTCAAGAGTGCATCTGATCAGCTCCAGACTGTCCTGAAAGCGATAAAGCCGCTGATCCCGATACGTATGGAAAGGATCAAAATCGCGGTAAAGCTGGTGGGGGACGCCTACGGGAGGGTGTATGGAGAACTTGCAAGAAGCGGATATATTGTCAAGGAAGAATGGGACCACTCCGGTGCATGGATTGGAATGCTTGAAATTCCAGCTGGAATGAGGGGTGATATCCTGGATCTCATCAGCAGGAAAGGCAAGGAAGGCGCAGAAGTCAGGTTGCTAAAATAAGTTCAGCTGGCTAGCTTGGGATCTATCCAGTAGGTCATCAGGATATCGTCCACATATTCTCCGTTTATTATGAACTGGGATTTTCTGGCACCTTCCTGGATGAATCCAATTTTTCTATAGGTTTCTATTGCGCTAACATTGGTTGAGAAGACTTCCAGGTTAACCTTTTTTATTCCGTTCTCCTCGGCCCAGCGCAGTGCCTCCCTTATAAGCTCAGATCCGATCCCCTGATGCCTGTATCCCTTCATAACTGCTATTCCAAGGTTTGCAGTATGCCTGTTCTTCTTATACACTCCTCTCTGAAGGGTCAGTACTCCTGGAATTTTATCGCCGATTGAAGCGACAAGGGTCAGATCATCCGGATTTCGAAGCCTCTCCTGCTCGCCCCGCTCTGTGTACAGATAATATTCGCTGACAAAATAGATGCGCTCGTCCATAACGCTCTGCATGCACTCTATTATCTTCTTGGCATCTCTTGGTTCTGCCTTTCTTATCAAGAGCCTGTCTGCAGGTGACTCGACATGTTTTCGGATCAAAGACAATTCAGTTCTCTCTCAATACGTTCATCAATCTCTTCAGAACACTTGATATGTCCTTTGATATTTTTTGAACGTTCTCGGCAATCTGTTTATGACTTCTCGTAAAGCTTGCAGTCAGCACTGCACCTTCACGGGAAGGCTTTATGACTCCATTTTTTTCAAGTATCCTGAGGGAATACCGAACCTTATGCTCCGGAAGATTTGTTATTTGGGATAGTTTGATGATTCCAGCGGGCTGCGACTCACGCAGTGCCTCAATTATGGAAATGTGCCTGGCTAGCCTATCCACGTCTTCGACAAGTTCCCCCAAAATAACATGCTGCTTCTTCTGCATGTATACCTTAAAGCGTTCTAAAAATAAATAATTGCTTACTAGTTAAGCATATCTGCAGGGTTCAAGGATAAATTATCTTACCGTTTTCTGTCACTGAAACATTCTTGCCAATCATTTTCTCTATAGCAGCGACCCTCTGTGAGATATATTCATCAAATTTATCGGGTTGATCTGAAACGACCCTAATCTTGACTGCCTGGTACCTCAGCGCTATCTGCAGGCGCAGCTTAAAAGCCTCATCGTAGCCGAGCGATCCAATATCGACGGATTTCAACACTGCATGATGAGATACAAGGTTAAAGCTTTTCCAGCTTCATGTTTGCAGGGCATAGAGAGGCGAAGGAACCCATTCACCGGTGGTCAAGCAAGATTGCTCCAACCAAGCGATACAGGCAAGCAATTTGTAAATATTCAGTCAGGTCGCAAAGCAATAGGCTAAGGTAACAGCGAAAATGTAAATCATTATTTTTGATCTGGCATAACCTGATTGCAATGCGGGTTGAATTCCATAAAGTGGATAATTACAGATACTCTGCATACGATGAGAACAGCATGAATGTTCCAGCTGAGGTATTTGCATCTGATGCAATGATGGAAGCAGCAAAGCGCGACAGTTCACTGATCCAGCTCCTCAACATCACGGCACTGCCGGGTATTGTCGGAAGGGCAATTGCGATGCCAGATATCCATCAGGGTTACGGTTTCCCGATTGGTGGAGTTGCATTATTCGACTCTGACGAGGGGCTCGTCTCGCCCGGTGGAGTCGGATACGACATCAACTGTGGCGTCATACTGATCAGGACTGGGCTTGCCGAGACGGAGGTCTCTCCTTATCTAAAGGATCTTGTTGATTCGCTTTTCAGGGAAATTCCTGTCGGGTTCAACAAAGCAGGATTACGCAATGTATCTCATAATGATCTGGAGCAAATCTGCCTTTCAGGCGTGCGATGGTCAATTGACAAGGGGTACATAACCGAGGAGGATTCGCTGAAGATGGAAGACCTGGGGTCATTAGCAGTGGAAAGCACCGCGGCTATATCCGAGAGGGCAAAGGCAAGAGGGCTGAACCAGTTGCTTTCCATCGGGTCCGGTAACCACTTTGTGGAAATACAGAAGGTGGAGAAAATATTCAATAATTCAGCTGCGTCAAAATTAGGGCTTTTCGAGGGTGAAGTAATGATTATGGCGCATACTGGTTCACGCGGTCTCGGCCATCAGGTCGCAACTGATTACCTGAAAGCGCTCTCAGAGAGGCCTGATGGAGTCATTATGCATCCGGAAGACAGCCAGTTGATGTCAGCACACATCAAGTCAAGGATCGCTCATGATTATTTGGAGGCAATGAACGGTGCCGCAAACTTTGCCTTTGCAAACAGATCACTTATTCTTTGGAAGGTGAGGCAGATTTTTTCCCAGGTTTTCCATATGCCTAAGGATGATCCATCGATTCAGCTGGTATATGCCATCTCGCATAACATGGCAAAAATTGAGGATCACATTATTTCCGGCAAACTGCATAAAGTGATCATTCACCGCAAAGGAGCCACCAGGGCATTCTCAACTGATAATCCAACATTACAGGGCATATTTAAAGAGACAGGGCAGCCCGTGATAGTACCCGGTGACATGGGAACTGCCTCTTATCTTCTGACCGCAAGCAAAGGGAACGACGCAATATCATTTGAATCATCTTGCCACGGAGCGGGAAGGACTATGAGCAGACACCAGGCCACATCCAGATTCAGCTACACAGAAGTGTCTGGCGAACTAGAATCAATAGGGATCAAGGTCAGAGCTGCAACTAGAAAAGGCTTGGTTGAGGAAGCTCCCGGTAGTTACAAGGACATAGAAAGCGTGATAGAAGTCGTCTCAAGATCTGGAATATCCACGCCTACCTGCAGGCTCAAGCCGCTTGGAGTGATAAAGGGATGACAGCCCGCATCGGAATAACGGAGGTATCAGGTCATATATTCTGGGAAAACAGAATGCAGAAGGGGACCCTCAGACTTGATGGAGAGAACATTGTCTTTACAAAGAACATACCAAACTCACCAGCTTATATTGGGACAGTGATTCCTGCCCCATTCAATTCACATGTGCACATTTCCGACTCATTCATTAAAGATGAACCACCATCAAATCTTCTTGAATCTGTGGGACCTGGCGGCTTTAAACATACATCTCTTAATAGGGCAAGCAGCTCTGAAAAGGAGGCAGGGATAAGAAAATCATTAGAGATAATGGACAAGACAGGAAGTTTTGGTTTCTGTGATTTCAGGGAAGACGGGATTGATGGCACAAAACTTGGTAGGAACATACGCAATGGTCAGGTAAAGGTTATACTTGGTCGGCCCGGGCGCATCTCTGAGATAGATCAGGTACTTAATGCTTCAAACGGTATAGCAATGAGCTCTATTATCGATGATGACTCTGAGCTTTTACGATTGTCTGCAGAGAGGGCACACAGGGATAGAAAATTGTTTGCCCTGCATCTCAGCGAAGCAGTGAGAGAAGACGCAGAGGCGGCTATTGAATTAAATCCGGATTTTCTGGTGCATTGTGGATTCTGCAGCCATTCTGATCTTTCTATGATCAGCAAAAAGGGTATTTCTATAGCAATTACTCCAAGATCAAATGTATTTTATGGCATCGGCGTGGACTATTCCCGATTCATTGGCGCTGGAATCAATGTTATGTTAGGTACTGATAACTGCATGGTTGTAAACCCTGATTTATTTGCTGAGATGAGCTTTTTGTACCTAAATGCAAAATACACAACGAGGATAGATCCTGAGACAATAATATCAATGGCGACCCTTAACTGGCGGAAAGTTTTCCCTTCTGCCGATGCCGGGCTTAGGAACAAATTTCTCTTTTTCGGATCAAACCTTATGACACCATATGAGGTGGTTATGCGTTCTTCAGGCGAAAAATTTTCGCGAATTGAAATGAAATATTAACCACATTAAGCATGCCTAAAAACCGCTATTTTGCGGCTTTACATAAATAATATCCAGTGTTATAAGGCAGTCAAAAACGTTTATATTATGTTTTTTACTTCCCCGTGAAGAGGACGATCCTATTGAAAAGGAACATAATAATAGCGATATTACTAACGACAATGATGCTGCTTGGAGCAGTCGTCATTACTAGTAATTCCTACGCAATAACACCGAAAACAGGGATAGTAAATGAGCACATATTCTATGCGGAGAATGGAAACACGATATCCAACGCAAATGCCTCAACTGTTACAAATATATACAATTACCAGGGAGTCCTCGTATCAAGTTCAACCGGAGCAAGCGTTTCGTTTAATCTGACATATGGAAACTACCAGCTCGTCGTGCAGCCACTCTTTGGTAACGTTGCAGGATTTGGTTATGTAATCGCCAGCAAGCTTTACTATAATCTGACAGTTGGCAAACCAACAGCATCGCTGAATCTGACAGTTCCTGTCGCTTCAACATCAACGCATAGCTTCTCCATTACCGGACTCTCTCCATCCAGCGCAACCGTATCTTTCATAGATTCCAGTGGATTTGTTTTCAATACAATAACCACAAATGGTACTGCAAGGAACGTCAGTCTTCCGAGTGGGCCTCTTACTGTCAGGGTATACTACGACGGAGCATATTTCCAGTACGGCGTGAACGTAGTCGGCACATCTCCTGTATCTGTCTCAATAACAGGGCAAGAGAATATATTCGGCTATGTGACAAGCAGTACAGGCGCAACGATCAGTTCAGTTAACGTTGTAGTACTTAACAAGACATCGCTTTCATACAACACACAGCAGTTCACAGGTGATCAGTACACAGTCTTCTCAAACAACTGGACAGACAGTGTTGTTGTGATATCATCACCTGGATATGCACCTTATCAGTTATATCCCGTCAAGACAGGACCGAATTCAGTTGTTCTGACACCGTCAAACTCAACGATAACGACATCATATGCACTGTCAAAGAACCCATCATATCTTAATGTTTCCATAACATATTCTCTGAGTAACTCAACACCAATTCCAAACCTACCGAACGCCAGTGTAGGCTCTCTTTACTGGCAGGAGGTCCTTGATCATTTCACCTCTTCTTATCTTAATACTTACCTGACTTCACAGTTCCTTAACTATACCAACTCAACGATAATGGTTGGTTCCTACAACTATGCGTTGCAAACGGCAAAAGTGAGCGGATCCGTGACACTTACTGCTTCCACTTTCTCTGCGACAGTTGAGGCAGCATATTACAACAATGCAGTTACTACTTCTGTCTACAAACCGCCTCTGGCTGTTAAGATATTTGGTCTTGCGACAGTTAATGAACCTGGAAAACTGCAGTATCTTTACCAGTTCGCATACAGTAACTCAAGTCTTGGACTAGCCAGTTCTTCTGTTACTGTGACATCATACACCTCACCAATCAAAGTCAGCGCCTTATCCTCCACAGGATTTTTCACACTGAACTTTGGGTCCTTGAAACTTCCAACTTTCATAAATGCAAACATGGGCATGTCCTGGAAGGGTCTTACCTCAAGCCAGTACATGCTTAACTCCACCCAGAAGAATACAGTATTTGTGGTCCCAACGAACACATCCGTTTCTATCAATGTCTCTAACGCGTTCTACAACCCGGTTACTGGTCAGAGTAACTACCTCCTGTCCAACTTCACCTGGACTATAAACGGAAAAAGCGTTGTTTATGGCTACAATATTTCATATAACTTTGGAACCACTTTGAAGAACACTGTGAACATAACAGGTGTCAGTGCTTCGAACCAGACAAACAAGACATCTTTCACTGTTTACGCATATAACGGAACACCCTTTGCAAACTATACAATAAGCTACAGCGGGAAGTCTCCTTACAGAGGAAACACCTCTACAACATCTACCTCACCGGTTCCGATATCTGTTCCGCAGCTTACTCCAACATCTTTCAGCGCATACAATTCATCCCTTACTATTCCCGGAACAAGCTACAAGATGTTCCTTGAATACGACTGGAACTTTACAAACTTCACATCTGCATCGCCTAACGCAACAAACAGGTTCCCCACACCTACACTGAATGGAACCACTCTTCCAGGAAACCTGACGGTTACAGGAGTGACGGGCGGATCGACAAAAGTATACTTTGCCGTCAATGTAACGGTGACTACGCCACCTTCACCGGCAATAAACGTCTATAATTTGACAAACACAAAGCTCTCCATAATCAACCCGGTATCCGGTGTTAGTGTACTTCTTTCGGGTAACGCGACAACTGATCCATATTTCCCCATCTCCGAACTTTCATTCAACTGGTCATTCTCGTACCAGAATGGCACGAAGATTGGATACAATTCAGCAGCTATACCGTTTGTATCTGGAAGTTTCAATGGCACATGGGTCGTAGTCAAATTCAACACTCTCCAGAACGTGGTTGTAACCCTAAAAGTTACACATAATGGGGTCTCAGGTTACCTGAACAGAACGCTTACAATGCTTGTGAACACCCCAAGACTAGTTGTGAACTCCATATATGTAGCAGGTAAGCTCGTTCAGGGTAGTGCGTCGACGCTCTACATTAATGTCACTAACAAAGGTAACCTGAACACTACAAACTTCCAGATATGGATAGTTGTCAACGGCCTTACTGTTGCATCACACTCATATACAAATGAACCTCTCAACGTTTCTCAGACTAGGAATCTCTCCTTCACTTGGTCCCCGAACCTCAAGGGTAGCCTCAACATAGAAGTGCTCGCAAACAACACCAGCGAGCCGACATACTTTAACCAGCTAGGCGCATACACCACAACAGTATCTGTCTCGCCTCCCGCCTATACCACTCCGCTGATTGTTATAGGAATAATTGCTGTTATAGTGGTAATATTCCTGGGATATTACAGGTTTGCAACAAGAGGGTCAAAAGCGTCAAAGACCGAGACGAAACCAAAGATACAGATACCTGAGCAGAAGAAGCTCGAAAAGAAAAAATAATCATGGGTATTTTTTAACCCAAATTCATTATTTTATTTATTTTGACCAAAAGATAGTTTTGATGGAGCTTCGTTTAGGCTCCTTTTTTTTTGTATTGCATGTACTGTTTCTTTACTCTTTACAGCCTTACCTGAGTCCGCTTATTCAAGTCTTGGTGATCTTTATGCCTTGAAATAATTCGAGTAAAATAATCCGGATCAACACTCACTGCTATTATCATTAGGGTAAACCATAATAACGCGATCTCTTGTTGGAATTTTGGCACTTGCATGAAAACGAACATTCTGCATGACTGAAAATTATTCCAAGATTTTCAATAGAAAGTGAAATGTAAGGCAGGTAATTGACTGTGCATTCGCATCCGCCAGATGGAACACATGACTTTGTTCAATTCGCACATAATCTTGATATTACGTTATTTATGGTTTAAGACCTCAACGAAGTCTACATCTCGTCAAGCAGTGTAATCCCAAGCAGGTAGCAGGCGTCCTGAAGAACATGCCTGTAAATATTGACGACCTTTGCCCTCTTCACCTCATGTTCACCAGATCCAACAACCCTGCAATTATTGTAAAAATCATTAAAAGAACGCACAAGTTCCAGCACGTATGAAGCAATAGGGTCCACCCGAAGTCCGTCCCTTGCAGCCTGAAGCGAGTACGGATACAGGTAGAGCATCCGAAGCAGGGAGCGTTCGTACTGATCAAAGACATTGCTTATTTCACCGCCGGTCTTGGCTTCCTTCAGTATCTTCGTAGTTCTTGCGTATGAATACATGATATAAGGTGCCGAATCTCCTTCAAGGTTGAGTGCTTCAGACCATTTGAATACCAGTTCTTTTCCAAGGTTTATCTTGGCAATCTGGAACCTGATAGCAGAAACTGCTACTGCGCTTGCAATTTTGTGCAGACCATCTTCAGGCAGGTCGGGCCTCTTTGACTTTACTATCTCCAGCGCGTTCTGCTCTGCTTTCTCAATCAACTCATCAAGTGTCACGACGTTTCCAGACCTAGTTGACATTTTACCGCTGTCAAGAGAGATAAAGCTGTAGAATACAAATGATATTTTAGAACGCAGGTTCACCATGTCCTGAAGGATTTCATTAAGGGACTTTGCATAGTCCCGGTGATCTTCGCCAAGAACGTCAATGAGCCAGTCATAATTCAGTGACTTGAACTTATGGTAGGCGAGATCCCGTAGGGTATAGAGAGAAGTTCCATCCGCCCTGCGCAGGAAGACCTTTGATCCGTTACTGAGCTCTATGAACTGGGCATCATTCTCGCTTTTTATGTTGTCGGAAAGGGAGGAAAGGACATCATCCATCTCCTGACTCTTTAAAAATGCTGATTCCCAGACGTAATCGTCAATCTTGATCCCAATACTTGAAAGAGATGTAGTGATTCCTTTGAGCATCACTGTGCATATTTCACGCACTTCCCTTACCACAGTTGGCTCTCCGGATTCATACTTCTTGATCAGTGCTTCGATCTCCTTCTCCTTGGTTTTATCCTCTTCTATCTCGCGGTAAACTTTCCTGTACCCTTCTAAAAGGTGCTGAATATCTATGATTCTGTCGGGTGACTTAAGGTAACCAAGGTAAAGACCCATTACCTGCTTCCCGGTATCATTGACGAAATATTGCGTCGATACCCGGTAACCGCAGCGCTTAAGGATCCTGGCAAGGGAATCACCAACGATAGAGTTCCTTGCCCTCCCGATGTGAATAGGGCCAGTAGGGTTCGTACTTGTATGCTCAAGCAGAACACGCTCTGGGTCCTGGAAAGTATCCGGGAAGACGCCCTTCTCTTTCAGAGAAGTGTCCATTATATCAAGGTATGATTGCTCCTTTATCTTGATGTTGAGATACTTGCCATCTAAACTAACTGAAGAGACATATTTCTCCTTACCCAATTCATTCAATACACTTTGCATCAACTTTTCAAACCCGGGCTTGCCAGAAAAACGGAAAAGTTTCAGGGAAAAATCTGCATGTCCAGTCCTATCAGTATCTAGGTCTTTAGCGCTGACATCAAGCGCCAGATTCCTGCATGTACGAATAATTGAATCCCTGATATCGTCAAAGAGCAGCACGCGTCTTCATGATCGGGCTGTATAAATCATTTTCTTACATTGCTCAGAGAAACTCAACACCAGCGCCCAGCCTTTTAAGATCAGACAAAAAAGAAGGATAGCTTTTTGCTATCTTTTCTACGTTTGAATGCATTACAGGTTTGCCAGAGGCAATTCCAGCGATAATCCCTGCCATGATCATTCTGTGTTCAGTGAACTCAAGCAATTCCGGATGTCTGCCGGAATCGCCTTTTCTGATGAAAAGAAGATCACCCGAATCCTGGATCCTTGATCCGAAAGCGCGTGCCAGTCTCTTTATATCAGCATACCTGTCACTTTCCTTCCCTCGGAGCCTTCCTGGATTCATAATACGGCATCCCGCTTCAGAGAACATACCAAGGACGGCAAGAGGCGGTGCTAGATCCGGGTTCGAAGCTGCATCGACTGTAATCTGCTCCAGTTGCCTTTTGGAGACAGTATAAGAACCCTCTTTGGCCGCTTCACTGTTGCATGGAATCATTTGCAGGATTGCGGAATCCGGCTGGTCCGAATTATGTTGGAGTCCATGAACGATGATGCCATCCGGAGAGCAAAGGAGTCCGGCGGCAAACAGAAAACCTGCCGCAGAATAATCACCATCCGCGGAAAGGCTAAGCGGAGCATGATTAAATTCACCTGTTACCTTGAAACCATCCCCTGTTTCCTTGACTGCAGGTCCAAATCTTGAAAGTATGCTTGCGGTCAGTTTCACATATCCACTTGATACACTCCTTTCACTGATCATGACAATGCCCTCACCTCCAATCATTGACTGAAACAATATACAAGCACTGACAAACTGCGAACTTTCTGATCCATCAATCCTGATCTTGCCACTTGTAATCCGGGATCCGTCAAGATGAAGAGTGAGATCATTCAATCTGTAGGTTAACCCTCTTTCCGATAGTGCGTCTAGAAGAGGGCGAATTGGTCTCCCGGCCAACTGTCTGCTTACTTCAATATCAATTACAGATCGTTTCCCGGCAAGTAAACCTATGACAAGGCGATATGACGTCCCCGACTCACCTGCAAATATCCTATCAGGATTCCTGAATTCTCCCTGCACCTTTATGGAATTTTTGTAACTGCTCACATTAAGGCCACATTTCTTGGCGATCTCAATTGAGATCAGATCATCGTCGCAAAAGGCAACATTACCAAGCGCAAGCGGCGTGCTGCTGAACGCTGATATCAAAACAGCTCTCTGAGTGAAACTTTTGGATCCTGGGGCAGTAACTTCTCCATGAAGATCGCAATGCGAAACAAGCACCGAGGTCAACTAAATTTCACCGTCGCCTTTGTGTTACTGAGTCTGGTCATTATAACTTCATACCTTCTTGAAGGAAAATTCTTTGCTGCATTGATAATATCCTCATGATTATCGTAAATTGCAAACATTGCAGGCCCCTTCCCTGAAATAGATGAGTAGGTTGCTCCGCTCCTCAGAAGATAAGAAAGAATCTCATGATCATAACCCAGTATGTTACCCAGAATCAAACCATTCAATACCATTGCCTCGTAGTAAAAACCATCTTCAACCAATCTCCTTAATGGTCCAAATGAACTTGCGGCATTCTTGATTGATGCCTGATCTATCTTGGATGTCAACCGCCTCACATTCTTCGGATAGCAAACAAGAACGTCTCTCTCCTTTACCGGGCGGTGAATGAGAATCTCGTCTTTATTGTTATCTGTCAGGGTTACTCCACCATACAAGGCACAGCATATGTCATCTATAGCACCTGTAATCGATGTGCCATTTGCCCTTGAACATTTTGCAGCAACAACTGGGACATCAGACAGATCCTTCTCGTGATAATGAAAAAACCCAAGAACAACAGCTAGAGTTAGGGCGCTGCTGCTCTTAAGGCCGACGGCTCTGGGTATTCTGCTTCTTACGCGAACATACGGATGATATTCCATGCCATACATTCTGTTGAGCAGATCAAGTGTCTTTTCTATGGCAATACTGTTTTTCCTGTCCTGATCAAGAAACTCCACATCAAGAGGAAGATTAACGCCTATAGCTGCTCCAATCCCGTTTGCAAATGCAGAAATTACGGAGAGGCCGCCATGTGTCGTGACCTTCAAGGTGAAATACCTCTGAACTTCTGGAACTCCTTTCTAAATAGGGCCTCAACCGTCTTGCCTGAAAGATCAAACATTTTATCAAGAGTGGCCAAGCCCTGCCCTATAAACATCTCCTCCCCGTTAATAATTCTCCATCCGCTTTCCTCCATAATCCTGAGGAACAGGGTCCTTGGTGGATTGTAAACGAGATCAATTGCAACTCCGCTTTTTGCCCTGCGTCGAGGGGGAGGGGGAAGAACCCTCTCCACCGATTCAGGAGTGCAGTTTACCACAATATCGCATAACCTGAACATATCGGAGTAAGAAATCACGGGATAATCGAGATCATAGGCTTCCAGCTTCCTCTCGGTCAACTCGGGGTTCCTGCTGGCAACGTGCAGAGATGCCGGCGTGTATCTGCCTGATATGGTATGCATCACGCTTCTTGCAGCCCCGCCTGAACCGACTATCACCACATTCATATCGTTGAGGGATACATTGTTCCTGACAATGAGATTCTCAAACCCTGCTACGTCAAGGTTGTCTCCTGTAATCCTGCTACCGGAAAAGCTTAGAAGGTTTACGGACTGCGTCTTTCCTGCCGCAGGTGAAAGCCTATCGCAGAAATCCAGGACAGTGTTCTTGTGTGGTGATGTTACGTTCAGAGCAAAAAAATGATCCCCCGCACGTTTGAGAAATGGCGCCAGATTGGCCGGCGCCAGGTCAATAGCGGCATAAAATGCATCTATAGCCATCTCACTGAATATACTGTTATAAACAAACTGGCCCGCTGACTGGGATACCGGCCTGCCTATCAATCCTACTAATTTTCCTTCAGCCATTTGCCTAACGCCTCCAAATATTTATCAACCGGCAATACCAAATTCCTGCAGGATTCGGGGCCATCCAATACCTGCACCGTGATATTGCCTGATCTTACCTTTTTGTCGTATTTTATTGCATCCATAAGCTTCTGGTGCATATCCTCTCCTATGGATATCTGATCGATATTGAAGCGTTTGGCGATATCATCAATCCGGTCACTTGCAATATCTTTAATCCCAAACATGCGAAACATTAACTGTGATTCGATCTTCATCCCCCACATAACTGCCGTACCATGCGGGATCGTATACTCGGATGCCCTTTCAATCGCATGCCCCACGGTGTGCCCAAAGTTCAGAAGTTCCCTCCCACCTGACTTTTCCTGCGGGTCATTAGATACAATATCCATCTTTATTCGGGCACATTTGAATATCAGATCAGGAAGTGCAGGATATCTTGTGAATGCTGTATAATCCGAAAAAGAAAGAAGATCATCTATGATGGAAGCATCCCGTATGAAACCATATTTTGCCATCTCAGCGATTCCCTGCTTCTGATGTTCCGAACCCTTTCCAAGAAAAACAGAATCCATCATCACTGTGCTTGGGTTATAGAATGTACCGACTGCATTCTTGCCGTCCGCAAGGTCTATTCCGTTCTTTCCGCCAAGGGAAGAGTCCACCATGGCAAGCAATGTTGTGGGAAAAGCGACCAGGCCAATTCCGCGCATGTATGTTGATGCGCAGAATCCGGTCAGATCCCCAAGTGTTCCACCGCCAAAATATGCTATGGAAGATCCTCTGTCCAGTCTGCATGATCGCATGACTTTTATCAGATCGATGTACGAGTCAAATGTCTTTAGCCCTTCTCCATCCTCCACTCGCACAATCTGGACTTCAGGCAACGATTTCTCAATGCTCTCGAAGGCGATGTTCCAGGAATTCAGAAAACCGGAACCCGCAACAATGAGTCCCGTGTTGCTTTCGCTAATGGCAGAAATCATTCTACTAGATATTCCATTACCGACCAATAACCTGCATTCGGAGACAGGTGTGTTGCAGGAAAATGTATGTTCGAGCATTTCCGTTCTCGCTCACATGCTTTCTCTCTTCATTTATTTATTCTATTACCCTCATTTTCTTTTCATCAATTACTTGGAAATAAGAAAAACAAATGGCTTTTAATCAGGTTTTGATACACATGACAACTAAATGTTCAGTGATACCATTGATTTTAGCAGGATAGAGGAGGAGGGGTATCCATTCATAAGGTATCACGGGATGATTTGTGGAAATAGAACTGCAGCCCTTGTTGCAGCGAATGGCACTATTGATTGGGCATGTCTCCCGAGGTTTGATTCAGACCCAGTGTTTGCATCTCTTCTTGACTCCAGGAAAGGTGGCTATTTCTCTATTAGACCTGCGGATACTTCAGATTTAAGGGTCTATCAGAACTACAAGGAAATGACGAACATTCTGCATACCGAATTCATCCGGAATGGCAAGACTGTGCTTCGTCTTACAGACTTCATTCCTGCCTCTGAATATTCGACAATAAATTTTCCCGAGATACACAGGTACGTCGAAGCGCCTGAAACGGACATCCGGGTCAACGTCGAATTCAAGCCCATCTTCGATTTCACTCGCGCAAAACCCAGCATTGAGAAAACAACCTCCGGGTACATATTCAAATCGGATTCTCGGTCTGCGGCAATCGTAAGCGATTCACCTCTTTATCTTAAGGATGATACTGTAGTGGGATCCTTTCTCCTTAAACGCTATGCGTCAAAATGGCTTGTTCTTCTCATGGACGTTAAGAATCTGGCCAAGATCACTGATTACAAGTCTTATGAACGCCTAGAGGAGACATCCAACTACTGGAGGAACTGGCTTTCACAGTGCAACTATCACGGAGTCTACAGCCAGCAGGTTTCGAGATCTGCACTTGCTCTCAAAGGACTGTTCTACGAACCCACTGGCCTCATGGTTGCAGCTCCCACTTCCAGCCTTCCAGAAGCCATTGGAGGAGAGAGGAATTTTGATTACAGGTATGCTTGGGTCAGGGACACCGCCTATGTGGTTGAAGCTCTTTCAATGATCGGGCTGAAAAAGGAAGCGACCAAATTCCTTTATGATATGATGGAAAGCATAACTAAGAGCAACCAGCTCCGAACAATATACACAATAGACGGGAGCACATCACTCAGGGAGAGAACAATTGATTTTGACGGCTACATGCATACAAAACCTGTCCGTGTCGGGAACAAGGCTTCCAGCCAACTCCAGATAGATGAATATGGATCAATCATAAATGCAATTTACTATCTTGCGAGGATTGGGGGAATAGTCAACTCATACC
Organism: Thermoplasmata archaeon; assembly: GCA_049965275.1. Taxonomy (GTDB): domain Archaea; phylum Thermoplasmatota; class Thermoplasmata; order Thermoplasmatales; family Thermoplasmataceae; genus UBA582. The sequence continues at coordinate 23,739 of JBMFWM010000001.1, forward strand.
TCTGGAACTTCGTGGTGGATTTCCTCAAAACGCTGGAGAAACTTTGGAAAGAACCTGACTCCAGCATTTGGGAGTTCAGGACTGAACCGAAGCACTACGTTTACTCAAAACTGATCTGCTGGTCCGCCTTCGACCGTGCCATCCTCATGGGAAAGATGCTAAAGATGTCCGGCCCGTTTGATGCTTGGAGGGAGATTGCGAACCAGATCAAGAAAGCCATACTTGACAATGGGGTGGACCCGACTGGATCTTACCTTACGCAGTACTTCGGTTCCGATCAGGTTGACGGCGCGCTTTTGCGGCTGCCGCTCCTTGGGTTCTTGCCCACAAGTGATCCGCTCGTTTCTGGAACAATCGAGAAAATAGAAGAGGATCTTATGTATGATGGCTATCTTTTCCGACGATACCTCAATGACGACGGATTCCGTGTTCCGGATAATGCCTTCCTGCTTCTCTCGTTCTGGTATGTTGAGGATCTCGTGTATCTTGGCAAGATGCGAAAAGCACGTGAGGCTTTTGAAAGCCTGATACAGAGAGGGAATCATTTAAACCTCTTCTCTGAGGAGATAGATCTTAAGTCAGGCGAGATGCTTGGTAATTTTCCTCAGGCATTATCTCACATTGGCGTGGTGAGAGTAGCGACCCGGCTCAACGAGTCATTCAAGCAAAAGCTTAATGCTTCAAGCGTCAAGAGCAACTATTGATCCTAATCGAGGCCTCTCTGACGCCTTGAATAGCTTCCCTCACGTCTTCTCAGATTAAAAGATACGAGCAGCAATATGAAGCCAGAGGCAAAAAGTGATACACCAAAAACAATTGTATATGTAACCACATAACTTATCCTGTAGACTGTGAGCCTGGCGTATGCATTTAGGTTTGCATTATTCTTCAGGATAAGTGTCCAGTTTCCTGAATCTCCTGCAACCACATCCTTCTTTAATGAACCGTTTCCAGTAATGTTACCTATGGCAGTAACTGCTCCTGACGGTGCAACCAGGCAGGCTGTAAAGTTTGCTCTTGAGTTATTTGCTACCACTGAATAAAAAAGATAATCCCCCTGTTTTATTGTGACATTGTACGTAAGATGATATGAGGATCCGGCCTGAATGCTTACATCCTTTGATTCGGGAGTATCGGATATTATGAATACGACAGAAAGCGCGATCAGGACAATGGCTATCACAATAAGGATGTATGACAGCCTAGCAATTTTCTTATAGTCCCTCAGCACCTGTCAGATCCCGCTCCTGTACTAAGAGATAACCCTGCATCATAATAAATCATTTCCTAACCTGCGCCATTAGGTCCGGGGATTCATCTATGGAGACGATTTCCGCCCTTGTCACTCCCTCGATGAGCCTTCTGTGCTTCTCAAGCAATCCTCTTTCGCCGTGAAGGATGATACTGCTTCCTGAAACCTTCCCGGATTTTGATGCTTCAGATCTGATCATGGCTATCGTCCGGATTACATATTCGAGGTTCCTGTGCATTTCTTCAGAGGCTGCAGGATATGAGACCGGCCAGGATTGATTGTGAATGGATCCTTCCTTCTTGAGGACTGTATGATACAGTTCCTCTGTGATGAATGGCATTATCGGAGCATACATTTTCAGAATAGACTCAAATGCAACATAAAGCGTTGAGGCAATCTCCATTCTCTCGGCAGGATCCAGATCCTCCATCTTCATCCTCGCTTTGGATATTTCAAGGTAGTTGTCGCAAAACGTGTTCCAGAAGAAGTTGTCAAGCACCATGCGTGCTTTGGAAAGGCTGTATGAGTTCATGAATTCCGTCATGGATCTGGTCACCTCAGCCAGTTCCTTTAATATCCAGTTTTCAGGTTCTCCCTTCACGCTTTCAATAGTGGAAACATGTCCTTCCCCCAGGGTTGAGACAAGGTTGCCCGCGTTCAGTATTTTTACCACTGTCTTGCGGCCTCTCATGAAGTCCTTCTCGTCAATCGATATGTCCTCACCGTTACCAGAGACCGTTGACCAGTGCCTGACAGCATCAGATCCGTATTTCTGTACAAAATCATTTGGTGAAAACTTGTCTCCGCGGCTCTTGCTCATCTTCAGTCCCTGTGGATTCTTGACTATCCCGCTCAGCACTATTTGGCCCCATGGAAGCTTATTGTCATGAATCATTGCCCTAACTATGCTTGTGAATGCCCAGGAGGTGATGATCTCGTGACCCTGGAATCTCGCAGTCATTGGATATATTTTCTCGAACAGGCCTCTAGGCAAGCTTGCAAGTCTTGGAGAAAGAGAAGAAGTTGCCCAGGTGTCCATCACATCTGTCTCTCCAACAAATTCTGTTCCACTGCACTTTGGACAGGAACCATTGTACTTTGTGAATCTTGGATCCACAGGAAGCATGGTTACATCTGCATAGACAATTTCGCCGCAGTTCTTGCAATACCAGAGAGGGAAAGTGACTCCAAAAACCCTTTGCCTTGATATGCACCAGTCAACCTTCAATCCTCTGACCCAGTTATCATACCTGACCTTCATGAAATCCGGGTACCACTTTATGGAATTTCCGGCAGCGTCCATTCTATCCCTGAGATCCAGGTACTTTATGTACCATTGATCGAGGATGCCTATTTCAACGGGAGTGTCGCACCGTTCATGTACGTTGACTGTCTGTTTCTTCCTTTCTGCTTTCGTTATAAACCCATTTGATTTTAGATGCTCGACAATAATTTTTCTTGCCTCTGTTGTAGTGATGCCGGCACGTACAAAAGAGTCGCCGTTCATTCTGCCATTTGAGTCGATTATGATCCTTGTATCCAGTGAATACTTCCTCCAGAGATCAACGTCATTCTGGTCTCCAAAAGTACATACCATCTCGGCTCCTGTGCCTTTCCCCGGGTCTACGAAAGGATCTGAATGGATCCTGACACTGAAATCATATAATGGGACTGATACTTTTTTTCCTATGAATTCTGAATATCTTGCATCATCCGGGTTCACGAACACGGCAACACATGATCCAAGCATCTCAGGTCGTGTTGTCGCTATTTGTATGTCCTTTGTATCGACTCCTTTGAATCGAATATAATAAAAGTCTGTTTCCCTCTCCATGTCCTTCATATCGATTTGCGAGATCGCCGTCCTGCATGACGGGCAGATAAGTACAGGACCTTTGTTCCTGTAAGCCCTCTTCTTCCGGACAAGATCCAGAAACATTGTTTGCGATATCCTCCTGGACTCTTCGGAATAAGTCCGATATGCATTGCGCAGATCTGCGCTGAGTCCAAGTTTCCTGAACATTTCTTTTATTTTAGCCCCTCCTTCAAGGCCAGCCTCGTTGCAAAGACCTATAAATTCTTCCGGCTGGAAATCACGCAACCTCTTCCCTGAAATTTTTTCAGTATATTTTTCGGTAGGCAGGCCATTGTCATCGAAGCCCATAGGATAAAACACATTAAAGCCGGACATTCGTTTAAAGCGAGCAATTATGTCCTGGTGAACATATGAAAATGAATGCCCCATATGGAGATCACCAGACACCGTAGGAGGAGGAGAGTCAATCGAATATATCTCGCCTCTGGCGTCTGGGTTGAAGGCATAGGTAGAGTGTTCCTCCCAGAATACTCTCCACTTCTCTTCCATCTTTGCCATGTCCAGATCCATAGAGGATTATTGCTAGGATCTTAAAAATCTAGGCGGTTAAATCATAGATAGGTTGGTTATATCAGAACGCCTATTTCATTTCCTGATTGAAAGTTTACTGGCTAATTCCTTCATTTCAGCAGCTTGAAGGCCGTGAGAGATCTCTTTCCACCAGCCAGCAATGTTTATACCATCATTTGTCCGTCTGGGTATGACATGCATGTGGAGATGGAAGACGCTCTGATTGGCAGTCTCATGATTAGCAAGAAAGAGGTTTGTCCCTGCGCAAAAACCGGTTTCAACCATATGCGATGAGAAGCGGCGTGCAACCTCTGCAACCTTTCCGAAAGTTTCTGCATCTACATTCTCAAGATATTCAAAATGATGCTTCGGTATGACGAGTAAATGACCTCTGGAAATAGGGTTAACATCAAGGATGGCAATAACATCTGAATCATCATACAATCTTGCGGAAGGAATCTCTCCTGCGACTATTCTACAGAACACGCAATCATTATTTTCCATGGGTATTGAATGTGCCGATGTATAAAAACTCATTCAGTTACGGCATTAAAGAATGCCTGCGTTGGAACAAGATTCAAAAACTTTCTATGCGTTCACATTTATCTTAAATAAAATATTAATGCGCTTTCATCTATCTTATACATAAAGATAAACTGCTGGCTAGACTCCAAATTACAGGTTTTTAACGGAAGAGATAAGCTACTGGAGTAATTACCACTCTTGTATTCACATGACAGAGAAGAACAATATACAATTCAAGGTTCTTGTTGAATCTGGACAGGATCCATCAAGCAAGTCAATCTCGGCTCACATAATTGAACATTATCCGTTTCAACCTAGTTCTATTAAAGGAATCCTGACTTATGATGGATACGCAATTTACAGGTCAGAAGAGAGGCACCTCAACATGAACGGATTGGAAGAAGTACTTGCAGAACTGGGCATAAAAGCTTCAACAATCATTTTCCTATCCAAGCACAGTTCGCAGGCAAAGATCAAGTCCCTTACTGTTCATGCAATGGGAAACATAGGAGAAGCACTTCTGGGAGGTTTTCCATCACAGGTCTCTATGTCTGATCCTGGAAACATGTCTTCGGCGTTAAGGATTATGAGGAAGAACCCAGTTGAAGGCTTCAACATAACATTTGAAGCAACGCATCATGGCCCGCTCATCAAGGCACCCTCCTTCTTCATAGAGATAGGTACAGAAAAGGAAGACTGGGAGAACAGGTCTGTGCTTGATACAGTATCAAAGGCTGTTATGAATTGCAGTGATGATGGTAAAGGCGGATTTATTGGCATCGGAGGCGGGCACTATTCTCCAAAGATCACTGAATATGCAGTCTCCAGTGGCATCAATGTGGGGCACATACTATCAAAGCATACCCATGAATTTCTTACTGTTGACCTGCTAAAGCAATGCGTAGAGAGAACCAAGGGATTCATGGGATTCCTGGTGGACTGGAAGGGTACTAGAGGTCCAATCAGGGAAATGGTCCGAAACATTGCATCTGAAGGATCATTTGAATTAATCTCTATATGAGAATATATTAATTATCATATATATAGAATATGATATTTATTTTCCTGCTGTTCCACGTGTTTTTGAAATAATTTTAGTTCTAGACTTGACATAACATTTAAATACTATCAAATTCTTTACATTTAAGGTTAAAAGCCAAGGAATAAAGTAAATGGAAGAGTGTGTGGAGGACGAGCCTCCTAATAAAACACCTTTTTTCCGTGCACGCAAGATGGAGAGAGTTCTCAATTTCAAACGACTTTTTGTGAAATATGAGGGCGGCGGTGTCACGGGAACACAGAAAGACAGGATCTCTAAGTATCATGTCATGAGGGCGCGGGAACTTGGATATGACACGGTTTCATTAGGGTCCTGCGGTAATTATGGCGCATCGCTTGCTTATTTTGCAGGCGAGTATGGAATGAACTCAATAATTGGAGTGCCTTCATCCTATTCTGGTGACCGGCTATCGGAAATCAGGTCGTATGGAGGCAGCCTCCTTGAGCTTCCAATGAAATATGAAGAGGTCGTTGAATACATGCGCCAGAAGGCTACTGACGAGAACTGGTACGATTCGAACCCCGGAAATTCAAATTCGGAACTCGACTTTCAGGGCTATTCGCAGATCGCTTCTGAAATCGTTAGCCAGCTCGGAAGAACTCCGGAATTTATATCTGCACCTGTCGGGAACGGTACTACGCTTACTGGTATATACAAAGGATTCAGGTTGCTGAGAGATGCTGGATTGATTGATTCAGTTCCCAGGTTGATAGCGGCATCGACCGATGGTGGAAATCCTGTTGTCAGATCATGGAGGAAGGGACACAGGAAAATCCAGAATCTCGGACCACTAGATATCAGAGAAACCTCCATAAACGAGCCTCTTGTATCTTATGTATCGTTTGATGGTCAGGCGGCCCTCGACTCGATATATGAAAGCAATGGCTTTGCATTCGAGGTCCCGGATACAGAGATGATGCGCTATTCCCAGCTTTTGATGGTTCATGAGAACGTCGACGCGCTTCCAGCTTCTAGTTCAGCTGTAGTGGCAGCCAACAGGGTTGCACAGATGCTTAACAGGAAGATAGATTGTGTTGTCATTATTACGGGTAAAGGGAAAAATTGGAAGATGCAGTAGTCCTTGCAGAATCGGTCTTTGGAACTACATACGGCAAAACTGCCAATGGTCTTGTGAGATTCTCAAGGCGCTATAACGTTAGATATGTCATTGACAGTAGCCATGCCGGCGAAGATGCAGGAATGATTCTTAATGGAAAGAAATGTGGAATCCCGGTAGTTCCTGCATTGCCAGTTAACGCCGATCCTCCGCTTTCGACTCTTGTCGTTGGTGTAGCAACAGATGGTGGCGTTCTACCTTCTAAATACAGGAAATTTATAGCTGATGCCCTCAAATCTGGCTTGAACGTTGTAAGTGGGCTTCATGAATTCCTTAGCGACGATCCAGAATTCGCCAAACTTGCCTCAAAGAACGGGAGATCAATAACCGACGTTCGGAAGATGTTCAGGGACAGGAAGGACATGTTCACAGGCAGGATCCTTGATGTGAAGTCCACGAAGATAGCGGTTCTGGGTACAGACAGTGCAGTCGGTAAACGAACCACTTCCGTTTTTCTTTCCGAGAGCATGAAAAAGAAAGGAAACACCTCGGAGATGATAGGCACCGGACAAACTTCCTGGATGCAGGGATTCAAGTACACAATAGTCCTTGACGCGATTATCAATGACTTTGTATCCGGCGCTCTGGAGACTGTCACGGTCGAAGCGTGGAACGATCTCCATCCGGATTATATGTTCCTGGAAGGCCAGGGGTCTGTGCTGCATCCCGCATATCCTGGAAGCTTTGAGATAATCGGGGCGCTTCATCCTGATGCCATAGTACTTCAGCATTCCCCCAAACGCTTATACTATGACGGTTTTGAGAAGTTTAAAATCCCGCCGCTTGAAAAATACATCCGGATTCTTGAACTCTTATCAGACAAGAAGGTCATAGCTGTCGCCATCAACCGCGACGATATGACAAACAGCGAGATGCTTGACTACATGGACATGGTGGAAAAGAAGTACGGAATTCCGGCTTTCGATCCACTTGGAAATTTAGATCATATCACCGCGTATATCCAGGACACACTTGGGAAGTGATTTAACGTCTGCTGACTATCGCGACCGAATTGCAATCATAGACAGGATCACTATCTCACGTCCAATCATTGAGAAGAGAAAGATCAGTTCCAGCATTCTAATTGACGCTCAAGGCGTAAGACATGAATTCCAACTTATCTTCTCTTACAGGGAGGATCTGCAGATAACCGAGAATCTTGCCGGACTCATACTGACGATGCCGGCCATAAATTTCACTTATTTTGCCAAGGAACTGGTAATCGACTTTGAAGTCTCCGAGACAGATATTTCCCAGTTGAATGCATTCATCCATGTAAACAACAGGGAGGTCTTTGTAAATGCAATATGCAGAAGAAGGTACGACTTCTACAAGGCAGAAGCTCTACCCCAACCTGATGAGATTACTGAAATAAATGCAAATGGCCTCACCAAGCTGATTGCTAAAAATGTCATCCCAAATGCAGAAGCCAAAAAGTCTTCGATGAATAATGGGAAGGCTGCCGTTCTGTCAAGCGGTGGAAAGGAGAGCCTCCTGACATATTCTATCCTGAAAGAGACTGGCTTTGACGTCCACCCCATATTCTTCAACGAATCAGGGGCGCACTGGAGGGCTGCAAAACCTGCATTTGATTCCTTTACGCTGAACAATAGGAACACGACGAAGGTATGGTCAAATGCCGACAGGTTTTACAGGTTCTGCCTTGGGCTCCTGCCTTTCCTTAACCAGAGCGTGATCAGGAAAAGGACAGATACATACCCGGTACAGCTGTTCACATTTCCCGTCTACATAATGTCAATGGTCCCCGTGCTTATATCGCGAGGAATTCCGATCGCATTCATGGGCAACGAGTTTGATGATCCAAAGGACATGCCACCGTTCCATGGCATACGGCACTACCACGCAATCTTCGATCAGACACCTGATTTCACCAATATGATATCCTCATACCTTCTTTCCAAAGGCTTCAACCTCTCCATATCGTCTCTCGTATATCCAGTTACTGCAACAATAGTCGAGCGCATTTTGATCCGGCGATATCCTGACATATTTGCACTGCAGCGCTCCTGTCATTCCTGCTCATCTATTGGCGGCAAGATAATACCATGCGGAAAGTGCTCGAAGTGCATGGGCATAATAATGCTCATCCTTGGATCCGGCGGAGACCCGGGGAGGATTGGATATAAAAAAGGAGATATCGAGAACGCGAAGATCAGTTCCGGTAAGCTCCGTCTCGATTCAGACGAAATTGAATATCTCTATTCTGCGAATAAGGCGGATTCGCATGTAACAGGGATTCATGTGCTTCCCTTTGAAGACTATCCGTTTTCACTTCTCCCGAAAAGAATCCGGCAGGCTGTACTTCCTATCTTTAAGCAATATACCTCCGGTGTGTATGCCCTCGATAATGGTTCATGGAAGCAGACTCAGAAATATGATCCCATCATGGCCTGAAGCTGTTCCTGGCTTCCTGCCGTGGCATATTCGGCTAATGGCGCTGCGTTAAGAGAAAGAAAGCTGTGTCCCCAATTAAACTTTGACATGACTTGTTCCGCAAGTTCTGTGTAACCTGTAATGTAAAGCGCTGCGCAAACGGCCTCTGCTGATGAAAGTATATTCGGTTTACCATAGTTAACCGGGTTTGCAGCAAGTAGCATCGGAAGCTTCCTCTGCCTCCTGTAAACCCCTCTTTCCAGCCTCCCGGGGTTGCTCCAGGATCCATCAAGGGCGCACAGTCCACATCGCTCTACTGCGGCCTTGTCAGATTTGAGAATATAGAGGTCTGCGAACGGGTTCAGGACAACAGAGCATCCAATCCTGCTTTCTGGTATCTGTCCTGCAAGACCAAGTCTCTGGAGCTTCTTCATGGTCGATTTCTTCGGGTCGTCCTCGCCGTAGTATACAAACCTGATAATCACTGATCGCAATCTTTTACCAGATATGATTTCGATTAATTTAATTAGCCTCTGAATGCTATCACAAGATGCATTACATAGTTATCACGGGTGGAGTGATATCCGGGCTTGGAAAGGGAACTATTACTTCAAGCCTTTCCCACATTCTCTCCAATTCCGGACACAACGTTTCTGCTATGAAGATTGATCCGTACATAAATTACGATGCAGGCACGATGAATCCTTACCAGCACGGCGAGGTTTTCGTGCTTGAGGATGGCGGGGAAGTGGATCTGGATCTGGGAAACTACGAGCGCTTCCTGGACAGAAACCTTGTCACTGACAACAACATAACAACCGGAAAGATCTACAGCGAGGTAATTCGCAGGGAAAGGGAAGGGAAGTACCTTGGCAGCACCGTCCAGATCATACCGCACATTACAAACGAGATAAAGAGGAGGATAAGGGGCTTAGCGCAATCTGACTCTGCCGAGATATTGCTTATTGAAGTCGGTGGGACGGTCGGTGATATCGAATCCATGCCATTTCTTGAGGCACTCAGGGAACTCAACAGGGAGGAACCGAGGAATTCGGTTCTCTTCTGTCACGTTACACTCATACCTGAAGTCGGGGCGAGCAGGGAACAGAAAACCAAGCCCACACAGCACAGCGTCAACGAGCTAAGGGGAATCGGTATCCAGCCAGATATCATATTTTGCAGGCTTAAGGGGCAGCTTTCAGACGAGTCAAAAAAGAAGATATCTCTCTTTACGGATGTCCCCGAAGCGGGAATAATAGGCGTACCGGATGCAAAGAGCCCATACTGGGTCCCAGAGATCATGAACAGGCAGGGTATCCTGCAGTATATCGAGGCATATTTCGGGATGAAACCATCGACCTTCGCGGATCCATGGAAGAAATACAAGGAGAATATAGACAAAGTCAAGGATAGCGTCAGGATCGCTGTGGTTGGTAAATACACGCATTTGCTTGATGCCTACATGAGCCACAAGGAGGCTTTCACCCATGTTACAGGAATAACTGGAATAGGAGTTGATCTGGTATGGTTGGATTCAGACAGCCTGAAAGAATCCACGAATGATCTTGAAGGCGTTGATGGCATCCTCGTTCCGGGTGGTTTCGGCTACAGGGGTGTTGAGGGCAAAATTATCGCATGCAGGTATGCAAGAGAGCACCAGATACCATTCCTTGGAATCTGCCTTGGTTTCCAGGCTGCAGTTATTGAATATGCCAGAAACGTTCTTGGTATGCAGGGTGCAAACAGCACCGAGTTTGATCCGAACACCAAGTATCCTGTTATTGATCTTTTACCTGAGCAGGAAGGTGTATCTGAAATGGGCGGGACAATGAGGCTTGGCGCAAAAACCGTAATTGTCAGGGAGAATACGATTGCCTACGATATATATGCGAGCGAACATATCTCTGAGAGGCACAGGCACCGGTATGAGGTGAACCCGGGATATATTGAAAAATTCGAAGAATCCGGTATGCACTTTTCAGGCGTGGACGATGCAGGCATACGTATGGAAATACTTGAATTGATGGGAAGGAAAAACTTTATTGCCACGCAATACCATAGTGAATTCAAATCCAGGCCCTTATTTCCATCACGTGTCCATAAATATTTGGTGGAAATGGCACTGGAGTACAGGAAGGGAAGATCGAATGAAAGAAGTTCTTAACAATCTTGCTGATAAGATAAACAAGAGGCTTGCAACCGACGAGAAGTTCAAGAAGAAGCTTTCAGGCGTAAAGAAGACATTCTGCATCGACTTTGACGGGAAAGACTTCTACAACTTCTCCCTTGAAAACGGTTCGGTTTCAGAAATAATGGACGGAAAGAAGGATGCTGATATATACATAGAGGTATCGTCAGATCTCTTCAACAAGCTTCTCAGCGGAGAGGAGGATGCAATGTCTGCCTATTTTGAGAAGAAGATCAAGATAAAGGCATCACTGATGGATAAGCTTCTCATTAGCGACCTGCTGAAATGATTCCAGACATCAGGGCGTACTCAGCCAGGTTAGAAAACGAGGTTCGCGCATCCTATGAGCTTGCCAAGAGGGCGAGATCTAAAGGCTTCGACGTCACAGACAGGGTGGAAATACCTCTTGCAACAGACATGGCAGAGAGGATAGAAGCGCTAATACAGATAGAAGGACTCGCAGAAATGATCCGCGAAAGCTCCAAGACTATGTCCAGGGAGGAATCTTCTATCTGGGTCGCCAGGCAGGTTGCGAAGAATTTTCTTCCGCAGGGAAAGAAGATAGCGCTCGACAAGGCAGTTCGGGTCGGGCTTGCGATTCTGACCGAAGGCATACTCGTTGCTCCGCTCGAAGGTATAGCGGATGTGAGCGTACTTCCGAACGATGACGGCACAGATTTTGCATCCATTGTTTACTCCGGCCCCATAAGAGGCGCCGGTGGAACCGCGCAGGCAATGAGCGTTCTCATAGCTGATGTGGTTAGGAGGGACCTGGGAATTGGATCTTTCACTGCCACCGAGGATGAAATACAGCGCTATACCGAGGAGATCGATCACTACAACCGGATAAAGCATCTTCAGTATCTTCCGTCTCCGGATGAGATACGGCTTGTTGTCTCAAGATCTCCTGTGATGATAGATGGCGAAGGAAGCGAGGAAGAGGAGGTTTCCGGTCACAGGAATATGACAAGGATAAAGAGCAACAGGATTCGCGGCGGTATGTGCCTCGTAATCTCTGAAGGCCTGATACAGAAATCAAAGAAGATACTGAAGCACACCAGCGCTCTTTCGCTTCATGAATGGGACTTCCTGTCAATGATAAGCGGACAGAAGAGCGATGATTCCGGCGAATCCACGCAGAAGTCTGAAAAATTCCTTAAAGATATAATTGCTGGGAGACCGGTTTTTTCCCACCCATCCAGGCCTGGTGGATTCCGGCTTCGTTATGGAAGGTCCCGGACATCCGGGCTTGCGGCAGCATCGATCAATCCAGCGTCAATGATCATACTTGGCGGTTTTATCGCAATCGGATCACAAATCAAGGTCGAGCTTCCGGGAAAAGCTGCAGCCATAACTTCCTGCGACAGCATAGAGGGACCAATGGTTCTTCTCGACGACGGGCGGCATATAAGGGTTAACACAATCAAGGATGCTAACGATGTTCTGGATCACATTGTTCAGATCACCGATGTTGGCGAAATATTGATCTCATACGGCGACTTCGCCGAGAACAACCACAAGCTTGAAAAACCATCATTCACGTCTGAGTGGTGGGATATTCTTGCAAGGAAGATACCGGGTGCTCACATAGATTCTGATAAGATTACATGCGAGGATGCTTTCGAGATTTCCAGAAAGCTTGGCATTCCGCTCCATCCGAAATTCCTCTATTTCTGGCATGATATAACGAACGACGAACTCAAGTTTCTGGTAGACGAAACGGCTTCCGGCCTGTCCGCTAATCATATCAGTTATAGAAAGACAGACAGCATTGTTGACATACTGATCAAGCTAGGGGTGCCATTCAGCACTGAGACCGGCAAACAAATATCTCCGCATGATCCTGAAGTCATAATTCGGACACTTGGTCTGGATAGATACCAGAAAGAAGAGATCTTTTCAAAGATAGATGAAGGAAAAACTGTAGTGGAGAACCTCAGCATGCTTTCTGGTGTGATGATCATGGAAAGGTCTCCAACCAGAATCGGTGCCAGGATGGGCAGGCCAGAGAAATCCGGCGATCGCAAGATGAAGCCCAAGGTCCACGTACTCTTCCCCGTGGAATCATACGGTGATAACCGACGATCCATAATAATGGCCGAGGACCGGGCTTCTGAAGGCTATGAGAGCGAAGTCGCATCAAGGAAATGTCCGAAGTGCGGAAACATAACTCCGGTTCCAATATGCGAAGAATGCGGCCAGCCCACCATATTCGCTGAATCGAAGAAGATGAACCAGATAAACCTGCAGAGACTTGTATCGGCAGCCGAGAACAACATCAAGGTCAGTCTCTCAGACATAAAGGAATTCAAGGGCGTGAAGAAACTCATGTCCGATATGAAGGCATGCGAACCGCTCGAAAAGGGAATGCTCAGGTCCCTGCATGATGTTTCGATCAACAAGGACGGAACATGCAGGTATGACATGTCAGATATACCGCTCACCCACTTCAAGCCGGAAGAGATAGGAACCTCCATTCAGAGGCTGCATGAACTCGGCTACGAAGGAGATGAAGAATTCGAGCTGTTTCCGCAGGATGTCATAATACCGGCAGATGCAGCCAGATACATGCTTCATGTGTCACAATTCATCGATCAGCTCCTTGTATCATATTACAGGATGGAACCTTACTATTCATGCACCAAGCCAGAAGATCTTATCGGGCAGCTGATCATTGGGCTAGCACCACATACAAGCGGCGGAATCGTCGGCAGGATTATCGGCATCTCACACGTATCAGGATGTTACGCTCACCCACTCTTCCATGCGGCAAAAAGGAGGAACTGCGATGGTGATGAGGATAGCATAATGCTTTTGCTTGACGGTCTGCTCAACTTCTCAAGATGGTTCCTGCCATCGACACGTGGCGGGCTAATGGACGCTCCTCTGGTACTTACGCTTCACCTGAAGGCGGACGAGGTGGACAAGGAGGCAATGAACCTTGACACACTGTCTGAGTATCCCGAGGAATTCTATGAGGCAGCAAGAGAGGAGAAGATGCCTTCAACCATAGAGGGAATAATGGTTTCCCTCAAAAAGCACGAATCACTGAATGGTACCGTCATGGGGATCGGCTACACACATCACACCAGAGACATAAATGAGGGAGTCACTGTATCTGCATACAAAACAATCGGTTCAATGCAGGAGAAGATAGAAAAGCAGCTCGGCCTTGCAGAGATAATAAGGGCAGTTGACCAGAATGACGTTGCAGCCAGGGTTCTTAACTCGCATTTCCTTCCTGACATCTACGGGAACTTCAGGGCTTTCTTCTCTCAGGAGTTTAGGTGCACAAAATGCAATACAAAGTACCGCAGAATTCCTCTTTCCGGAAAATGCAGGAAGTGCGGAAATACAAGCATAAATCTGACGATTCACAAAGCATCGATAGTCAAGTATCTTGAAGAGACTATCCACGTGTCAAACAAGTACGACATGCCTGACTATTTGAAGGCAAGGATAGCGAATCTTGCAAGAACTATAACAGGAACATTTGCGGAAGACAAAGAAGATACGCTAGAAACGTATGAGGATGCATCATGATTGGATCCATTTATGCAGTGGGTGCTGCAGGCACAGGCAAGTCAACATTTTCGGCATCGCTGAAAGAGTGGATGATTGCGCAGGGCTTCGATACTGCGGTTGCAAACCTCGATCCTGGCGCTGAGTATCTGCCGTATGATGCAGATTTTGACATCAGGGACATGATATCGCTGAGCGAGGTAATGTCCGAATATTCACTCGGGCCTAATGGAGCCCAGATAGTTGCCGCTGACCTGCTACTGGAAAACTTCCAGGTTATGCTCAAGCCGCTTGAGGAATTTGACGACTATTATGTCATATTCGACACTCCCGGCCAGATAGAACTCTTTGCGTTCAGGCAAGCGGCTCCTCAATTAGTGGATTCACTGAGCGGTTCAAGGGCAACAATTGCATTCGTATCCGATGCAGTACTTGCTTCTACACCATCGGGCTTTGTTTCCCAGAAGCTTTTGTATGGAGCCGTGGTTTCGAGGTTTTTCAAGCCTTCCATGAACGTCATGAACAAGAGCGATCTGATTTCAGATAAGGAGATGGACACGATAAAGGAATGGGAGGAAGACACCGATAAGCTGCTCGAAGCATACATGGATGAGAAGCAGAAGACAGACAAGAGTTACTTCGCAGGGATTATACGGGCATTCAGCGAAATTAATGTCGCCGGCAAGGTAATTCCAGTATCTTCCAGGGATCTCCTTGGCTTTGAGGACGTCTATTCAAGCATGTCTATGAGCTTCACCGGTGGAGAAGATACTGACACTTCGTTGAAAGACGACTGATATACGACATTAGCATAGGGTGGGTACTAGTTGTGAATACAAAAGCCTCTACTTTGCCGAATCTTATTACTATAGAATATTTGCATGCATTAGTCAATTGAGGCAAATTCCGTTGATTATACAAGCTTTCATTTGCCAGTAAACGAAAAGGTATATTTCGCTTTAAAAATATATATTCTGTAAATCTTAAAAAAATAAGTCGTTCATGTGTTTCCTAAAACTTTCGAAAGTCACTTAATAACAGATCACATTTCTGCGGTTTATTTTTGGTGGGCTACGAAAGTTATATACCCTCGACACCATAGAGTCAAAAATGCCACAAAAGCGTCATTGTCTGATCTGTGGTGGTCTTATTTTTTCCGGCCTATACTGTTCCTCCTGCTTCGTTGAAATGCGTCGCATAAGGACAAAGGACGAACCCAGTTTTGACGAGTGGCTCTCATTGGCCAGAGGAAACAGGCCGATCTTGAAGCAAATGCCATCAGAGGATAAGGATCTATATATTTTTGATTCTACACCGAAATAAAGGATAAAAATTATTAATTAAGTCCTAATTTCAAAGCGGTGAAAAAATGACAGATAAGTGGAATGCAAAAGACAACGTAAAGCCGAAGGATCTGGAAGGTATATCCAATCAGCAGATCGATTACCATTTTGAGACACATTACAAAGGATATGTCAACAAGCTGAACGAAATCTGGGAGAAACTGCCTAATGCAGACAGATCAAAGGCCAACCAGAATTATAGCGAATTCCGTGAGCTCAAGAACGAGGAGACTTTCAACTACGACGGAGCTCTGCTGCATGAATACTACTTTCAAGCACTCCACAAGGCAGAATCCAGTGTGCCGGAATCCGTGAAGAAGGAATTAGAGGCTTCATTCGGCAGTTATGAGAAATGGGTGGAAGACTTCAAGGCAACCGGAGTAGCATTCAGGGGCTGGTCACTTTTAGTTTTCGATCTAAACACAGGAAAGCTCAGGAACATCGGAACAGATGCGCACAACAACAATGGAATCTGGAACGCAGTCCTGATACTTGCTCTTGACGTCTACGAGCATGCTTACTACACAGACTACGGTCCTAAGAGGGCGCCATACCTTGATGCATTCATGAAGAACGTTTCCTGGAAGCATGTCGAGGGAAGACTGAACAAAGCGAAGAAGATGTACGAAATTTTTAAATAATATTTTATGGACTTTATAGACCAGGTCCTGTCTCTGCGTATGTCAGAAACCTCTCTAGAGGTTCTTGAGAAGCGTGAAGAGTTCATACGCATTGGCAAGTCTGGTCCAGAAGATCTTTTTTCCGAATTATGTTTCTGCATCCTTGCCGCGAACACGTCCGCTGAGATGGGACTCAGGGTCCAGAAGGTTATCGGTTCCCGGCGGTTTCTTAACCTCCCACAGGAAGAGCTTAGTTCTCTCCTAAAGAGAGTGAAATACCGGTTTTACAACGTAAGAAGCAAGTTCATCGTCAATGCACGATGGATAGCTCCGGAACTACCTGAACTCGTGGCATCGAGCGACAGGGAAGGCGCCAGGGAATATCTTGTTTCCAACGTGGATGGAATAGGCTACAAGGAGGCATCCCACTTTCTTCGTAATGTCGGCATATTTGATTTCGCCATTCTTGACAAGCATGTTCAGGCTATGCTTCTCCCGGGACTGAATGAAAAAATTGGGGCGCTCTCTCAAAAGAGATATCTTGAACTCGAGGGCGTTTTCAAAAAAATATCTGAAAGGTTTGAGCTTGAACCTGGGATCATGGATCTCTACATGTGGAAAATTGCAACTGGAAGGATCATAAAGTAAATGACAATCACAGTCCTGGATTCCAGGATTCTTGATCTTAATTACAGGTATTACTACGGGAGTCTAGATCCGATCGTCCGTAACGCCGGCATAGCCGTTGCTGAAGAGATAGAAAAGCTGACGCCTGCAGGCGCAAACATCCTTATGATCTGTGGGACAGGAAATAAGGCCGGTGACGCTATAAATGCTGCATCCATTCTTCGAGACAAGCGCAACCTGAAATTTATTTTTCCCAGAGGAGTGGATCATATCAAGTCTGATAAGATACGCTCTATCTTTGAATCATTGAAAATTGATCCTCTACCGCCAGAACGTATTGACGAAGCAATAAAAGGATCTGATCTGCTGGTTGACGCACTTCTCGGAACCGGCATCAAGGGAAAACCATCTGCTGATTATGCCAGGATCATATCGATCATGAATGGATCCGGAAAACCTATCCTGTCAATCGATATGCCGAGCGGGTTTGGCACAGAAGTGCATATTTCGCCCAAAGTTACGGTTACAATGCATAGCGCCAAGGAAGGAATGACCAGAGGAAATTCCGGTACTATAGCGGTAAAGGATATTGGAATACCAGAAGATCTGGTTAACACATCCGGACCGGGTTATTTTCTGTCATATCCACTCCCGGATTTTGCGTCTCACAAAGGCATGAACGGAAAACTCGGAATATTCGCTGGGGCCAGATATCCCGGAGCTGCCATCGTTGCATCACTTGGCGCCGAAAAAATAGGTCTTGACTTGATACATATCTACACGGATACAGCATTCCGGGACCTGGTGCAGGGATACTCTCCTTTCCTTATTACTGTTCCATCCAGCGATCTAAGCAGATCAGAGGAGAATGATTCGCTGCTCATCGGGCCGGGAAACGGCCTGAATGAAGAAAATGATGAGATAATGTCTAAGCTCCTGTCTCTGGACAAGCCAACCCTGCTGGATGCAGATGGCATAAAAACTCTTAACAGGTGCAAGTACACGCGAAAGAGACCGATCGTAGTCACCCCGCACAGAAAGGAGTTTGAGATACTGACGGGAATGGAAGCCACGGAGGATAATGCATACTCTTACGCAAAAAAAACAGGAAATGTGGTTCTCCTGAAGGGGAAGGTTGACATCATCACTGATGGCAAACGGATAATCCACTCGCCAGGCGGAAATGCGAGGATGACAATGGGAGGAACAGGCGACCTTCTCGCCGGTATCGTCGCCGCCCTGCTTGCCAAGGGGATTGATGAACTGCATGCAAGCGCTCTTGGATCCTTCATAAACAAGAAGGTTGGGGAGACGGCATTTTTGAGGCATAGTTACTGGTTTGGAATAATGGACATGGTTAACCTTATACCAGAAACCATGACCTGGATGTACAATTTTTGTTATGAAACGAGGGATTAATGCCACCCCATTCAATAGACGAAAAGTTTGTATTAGATACGAGTGCGATACTTTCCAGGAAATATGATCTTTCATCTTCGCGCTTCTATGTCACAAACTCGATACTGAAAGAGATAGAAAAGGGAAAAATTTCTAGGTATCTCGAGATGGCAGAATCATCCCTGAATATTATCAATCCTGACGCTGATTCAATTGCCAAAGTAAAGAACGCAGCACAGGAAACAGGCGATATCAACAGATTGAGTCCTACCGACATAGAGGCTGTGGCACTTGCCTTGCAGATTGGTGCAACCCTCATCACCGATGATTATTCAATGCAGAATGTTTCAAACGTGTTAGGTATCAAAGCCATCAGCGCCTCCATCAGGGAAATCGGAAAAGTTATACAATGGGTATATAGATGCACAGGTTGCGGCAGAATTTACGAAGAAAATATCGGAACTTGCAGGATTTGTGGTCATTCATTGAGGAACTATCCTCGAAAGATAAAAAAGATCCCGGAGAATGAGGAGAAGTCATAGCATATAGACTGAACAGTACTATCAATTATTGCGTGCAGAAGAAAAACGAGAAATGTTTTTCAGTTCACAAAGATCGAGTTGGAAAAGGAATTATGCCATAAAGCACTTGCAATAATATGATTGACATATCTCTGCCACTTCAAAACGGCATGATAACCTACCCTGGAGATGCACATTACGAGGAATACGCGTATAAGACACATGAGAAGGACCATGTGCATATAACAAGGGTTTTGATGGAAACGCATTCCGGCACTCACATAGACGCGCCATTTCACATGTTACCGAATGGGAAGAAACTCAGCGAGATTCCTCTTGAAAACTTCATGGGACGCGCAACCGTTATCGAATGCAACGGTACAGAAGTCAAAGAATCCGATATTCCCGAGACTCATGAGAAGATGGTGTTATTCAAGACCCGGAATTCAGATATGTATGACTCTTTTCATACTGATTTCGTGTACGTATCTTTACCAGCAGCAAAGAAACTTGTGTCGCATGGTGTGAAATTAGTTGGTATAGATTATCTCTCAATTGAAAAGTTCAACTCCCCTCAACCAGTGGTGCACTGGGAAATCTTAAAAGCAGGTGCTGTCATCGTTGAAGGAATCAACATGAAAGGGGTAAAGCCAGGCAACTACAACATGGTCTGTTTCCCATTGAAAATGTCCGAAGATGGAGGACCCTGCAGGGCCATTCTGTACTGAAGTTTATTGCACAGGGTAAAAATTTTTCCTTTACGACTTATTGTTCTGTAACTCAATCAGAGGGAAATATTGTCAGACATTATCCTTCATACTATTTGGCAAGATAAATTCAACCAATGAACCGCAATATAGGGGATATTCAGAATTAAACAACATTTTACAGACTTCGTAGAAAGAAAGCAAAAGTATTAATATTTGCGAAACAATGTCTGACAATGACCGGATCCATATCAGTAACACTGGAGAATTATTTCAGGAACCTGTTACTTAACAATCTATACGTTCCTTCCAGTTTTTCTTACGTGATGCTGGTTGGTCTCATGTTGCTATCTGTAGCGCTCATATTCAAAGGCAGCAAAACCTGGGCAATTCTTTTCGCAGCACTTGGTGCTTATTACGGTTATATCTTCTCCTCATTCATTCTGCATTATA
This sequence comes from Thermoplasmata archaeon, assembly GCA_049965275.1. Lineage (GTDB taxonomy): Archaea > Thermoplasmatota > Thermoplasmata > Thermoplasmatales > Thermoplasmataceae > UBA582. Next base: position 43,852 of record JBMFWM010000001.1, read on the forward strand.
TTCCACTGGCAAACATGCCTACGTACCTTATACTTCTTATAGGAATACTAATCGGTGCAGTTCTGATGTCCGTGTTCGTAAAGATCGCACTCTCCGTCGGCTCAGGAATACTTGCCTTCATTATATTAATAGGAATTTATCCTGCATATCTACCAGAAGTTCTCGTTGTTAGTGTGATGATTTTTGCAATTATCTACTTCCTGTACAAGCGTGTTACTATGGTTGTTGCTGGCATTATGGGTGCTTTCCTACTCTGGTTTGTTCTGATTATTCTCGGCTTGACTTCGCTCGAAGCACAAATTGTTGCAGGTGTACTTTATCCGCTTGGATTGTACCTTCAGCTGGTAGAGAGATCAAGAAAGAAGGAGAACTACAGGAGAAGCCGGAGAATCCCCCAGTATTACCAGGAGTACAGGTACCGGTACTAGTTTGATATCATGCGTCTCTGAGCAATCCAGTTAAATCTTCCGCAAACTGCACTGCGTCTCCTACATATCCATAATCTGCGTACTTGAATATTTGTGCCTGCGGATCTTTGTTGACGGCGATAACAGTTCCGGCATATCGTATCCCGACGACATGATTATCATGGCCAGATAAACCGAGAGCTATATATAACCTGGGAGAAATTGAGTAACCTGTAAGTCCGATCTGCTGCTGTCTAGGAATCCAGTTAAGATCAACTATAGGCCTAGACCCTCCAATAGAAGCACTCAGGACGCTAGCAAGCTCGGCAACATGGGCGACATTTTCCTTCTTAACCAAGCCCTTCCCTATTCCGATGACTGTTTTAGCATCCCTGAGGGGGCGGAACTCTGATGATATATATTCTCTTGATAATGCCACTTCCTGGAACGAGGATGACAGGTCAACTTCCTCATAAGCAATATTGTGTGTTCCTTTCGACAGTGGGAATATTCCCTGCCTAACGGATGCCATCCCCGGACTTGATTTTGAAGTGATCCTTGCAACCATGCCTCCACCAAACGCAGGTTTGTACTGTAATAGCTTTCCATTCTGGACGTCAAGGTTAATGCAGTCCGCTGTAAGACCAAGCGACAGGGATGCTGCAACGTAGGAAGAAATTTCCCTGCCTTCGACAGATGAGGAGAATACGACGTAACTTGGTTTCATTTCCCTTATATATCTAGTAAGATATTCGCTGAACCCCTTAATCGAAGCATTGTTCAACTTTATGTACCTGTTACACCTCATGCCCTGTATCTTGCTTTTATCGTCATTTCCCAAAGCAACAACAGAAAAAGAATGCTTCAGGCCAAGATCCGAAAGTTTCCCGGCGATCTCGAATGCGCTCCTGAGATCACTGTATGAAATAACGACAGCATGATTGGCACAATCCGGTGAAGGTACATCACCTAAAGCCAAGTCCGGATCGTTTGACTCTTTAATAATCGTCTTTCTAACAAGTGCAGCAATCTCCTTTATGTCAGGAAGCATTTTTACAGATCTGAAACTGTCGATCCTCTCCGTAGATTCGACGACTGTCGGAGAATCAGACCCTCTCACTGAAGTGCCTGTATCTGAAGCTGACCACTTTTCAATCCTGGAACTCATATCCGGAACACTAGGACTCACAAATCTTGCGCGATTGATCTTCTCGCTGACAGAAATGAGGAAAGGGAGGGTCATCCTGTAAGTTGCGAAGCCGGTTTCAAGTTCCTGCTCCACTATTGCAGCCATGTCATCACTTAATTCTAGTTTAGAGACAGAGGTCTTGAAAGGATATCCTGACAACACTGCAACTTCAGGAGGGATCTGTGATGTTTCCCCGTCCAGGGAATATTTTCCAAGAAGAACAATATCAGGTTTCAGTTTGAGTACCACTGAGGATAGGACCTTGGCAGTCACCCAGGTATCTGCTCCAGCAAAAGCTGGATCGGAGATAAGGATAGCCCTGTCCGCACCCATCCTGAGGGATGAGTTCAATATTTCCGATGCCGAGGGCGGTCCCATCGTCACTACGGTGACCTGCCCTCCATGCTTCTCTTTCTGCCTGATTCCCTCTTCGACAGCACGTTTGTCAAAAGGATTAATGATGAGTGGAACCTGATCACGTTTTATCCTGTTTGTTGAAGGATCAAACTGTATCTTGCTTATCTCAGGGATCTGCTTGACAAAGACAAGTATGTTCATGCAACTTCAACGAGGATTTCCCCATTCTCCACCTTTGCCTTGTAAGATTTTAGTGGAGAAATATCGCCAGATCCCTCTGGAGGGCTGACAACAGAGCCGTTGGAAGGCTCAAACGTCGCAAAATGGTTCGGGCATATGAGCTTGCCATCATCCACGAAACCTTCTGAAAGATCATAATCTTCATGTGTGCAATAACAGGATGTAGCGTAGAAGTTGTTCTTGATCCTGATTATGAGGACCTCCAAATCCCCAACCTTCGCTTTCATCAGATCGCCATCCTTCATGGAAGTTTCCTTGCCAACCTTAAACCATGCCATACTTCCAGATTGGATAATCAAATTATAATCTTTCCTTCATAGAAGAACCTACAATTAAGGGCACTCAAGTTGCATCTTAATGTCTCTTCATGAGCACAAAAAAGCTCCATTTCCATTTTTTTATACTAACAATGCATACCTTATCGTCATGGCGGAAATCACCGACGATGCAAGGAACAAGTTCATTCAGGCAGGCAAAATAGGCAAACTTGCACTCGAGAAGGCTTTGTCTGAGATCGAATCCGGGGCTCTTTTCCTGACTGCAGCTGAAAAGGCTGAGGGACTTATAAGAGAGATGGGAGCCAAGCCATCTTTTCCGGTAAACTTATCGATTAACAACGAAGCAGCGCACTACACTCCAGCTCCGAATGATAAAAAAGTTTTCAGGACCGGCGATCTTGTAAAAGTGGACATTGGAGCCAGTATAGACGGATACCTCTCGGATAATGCGGCTACCGTTGAAGTGGGAGAAAGGGGCAGGAATAGCGATTTAATTGATTGCACAAGGGAAGCGCTCAACAAGGCAATTTCCGTTCTCAGGCCAGGCAGCAGGGTTCGCGACCTCGGTAGCGTCATCGGTGAAACAATAACTTCACATGGCTACAAGCCTGTGAAAAACCTTGGAGGGCATGGTGTTGGCAGATACGATCTACATTCAGCCCCTTTCATTCCTAACTACGATGATCAAAACGGCAACGTGCTTCGACCTGGACAGGCTATAGCGATTGAGCCTTTTGCAAGCACAGGCATAGGCATGATACACAACGGTCCAGGTGGTAACATATACATATTGAGCGGAACAAAGATCAACCAGGATGAACCCGTTTACAGGAACTTCAATACTATCCCGTTTGCATCAAGATGGCTCAAGGATGTCGTTCCGGATCCTCCCACCTACCTCCGTTCCATGATCAAGGCGCGTCAGGTCTCCGAATTCGCTATATTGAAAGAACACAGCGGCGCAATGATAGCGCAGTCTGAGCACACAATACTCATTCTTGAAGACCGGATTGTTGTCACAACGCAGTGAATCACAATTTGTTGAGTATCCTCTGCAATACGGTTTTTGCAAGCTTCTCCGGAGGGAGCGTTGCATCAAGCTTTTCTATTTCTGGTGACATGAGGCTTGAATAGAAGGCAGAAACCCTGTCGAGATCGACGGCGTTTTCAAGCAAATCACTGTGCCGGTATTTGGCAATACGCTGCCTGGCGACTTCCGTCTTTATATCCAGAAAGAATGTAAGATCAGGGCTAAGTGTTATGACCCTTGAAACAAACCTCATCCAATCGAGTGCCTGGCTAGTCGATCCGAATGTACCTGACATTGAGGACCCCTGGTATGCGTATGACGATAAAATATACCTGTCGCTTATCACAACATCATGATCCTGCAGATTCTCGACTATCTCCCGCTGATGGTTATAGCGGTCGTAGGTAAAGAGTAGAAAAAGTGAAACCGGATCATATGAGTCAGGATTATCATCGAGGATCTTTCTCATTCTGGCTGTCGGCTCCGCAGTTGTCCAGACCGTTTTTCCTTCCTCTACAAGCCTCTGTTTCACAAGATTGACAAGTGTGGATTTACCTGAGCCATCTATTCCCTCAACAACTGCAAAAACCGGCGTCATAACAGATACACGCTAATTGTTCAAACATTATTTTATTTTGCTGGCTCAAAATGGGTTTGCGCATATTGTAAAATTCTTAGATCACAATGGGAAATCGAGTGCTCAGGACACAGGAATAAAGCTTAAATGAATCCCTCCTCTATTGGAATTATGTCTTCAGGGTTCAATACAAGGGCAGTGCAGGATGGGGAATTGAGAATCAAGGAATTTGGCAATATGACTACACCTATATTTGAGAACTCGACATTTGCAAATCCCAACGAGTCTCAGAATCCCGCTACCGATCATACGAGGGGAAAACCCTACATGTATACAAGATGGGGTAATCCGACGCTGCAGTCCCTCGAGAAGAAATACGCTTCTCTTGACCAGGTGGATGAAGCTCTCTCCTTTTCATCCGGAATGGCTGCAATAACTTCCAGCCTCCTGGCACTGCTCAAGAAGGGCGATCACCTGCTGTCCGTAAATGAGCTTTACGGTGAAACTTTCCTCTTCTTTACCAAGACCCTTCCTGATATGGGAATCAATGTCAGCTTTATCTCAACCGATGAACTGAATAGTGAAGATATAGATCTTAGGAAATATAAGGCAGTATATACTGAATCAATAGTGAATCCGACTCTTGGAGTGTGCGACCTTGATCATATTGGATCGATAGCTGCTGAAGCAGGATCGCCTCTGCTGGTAGATTCGACGTTTGCATCGCCATATAATCAGAATCCTTCGAAATTCCATGCATCAGTGACTCTTCACAGCGGAACCAAATATATAGGTGGCCATGCAGACATAATACTGGGACTTGCAGGTTTCAGCAAGGACTATCTCGAGAGGATCTGGCTCTCAAGGAAAACCTTCGGCGGTATACCCGATCCATTGCAGGCATTCCTTGCCCTCAGAGGAATAAAGACGCTTGGTCTCAGAATGAAAGTCCAGAATGAAAATGCACTCGCCCTTGCAAGATTCCTTGAGCAGCACAAAAGCGTAAGGAAGGTATTTTATCCCGGACTTGAGAGTTTCAGGTATCATGAAATTGCAAAACGTAACCTGAAGGGATACGGTGGCATGATATCGTTTGAGCTTAAAGATGGGGTTCCGGCAGCTAGAAAGATGATGAAGAACCTGAAAATATGCTCATCTGCACCGAGCCTCGGAGGTATAGAATCGCTTATCACACTTCCGATCGATACAACGCACGGATCATTGACTCCTGCTGAAAGGGCTAAAATGGGCATTCCGGAAGGATTGATCAGGTTCTCTGTCGGAATAGAGGATTCAGAAGATCTCATTGAGGACTTCCAGAAAGCCTTGTCATGATGCATCAGTAAAGTGAAAGCGATCCAGTGATCACATCAAGTTGCTCGGATTCCGCGGGGCCCGCCCCAAGGCAGGTTGCCGTTCCCGGGGGAATCTGCGTAAGTCCCGCATCCGTAATAAGCGACGTGCTTATTCCCGCGGCTTCAAACTTTTCCTTGATTTCATATAATCCCTTGAGGTCATCAACCCTGACAACGACCTTCTTTTGGCCCTGATCCAGCCACTGACGGAAGATACGCTTATCATTCTTCATTGAATGAAGTGCCAGGGAAACCGCGGCATGAGCCACTTGGGCAGCCATTTTTCCCTTGCCAAGATCAAGATCCTTGCGAACCACAATGATCATCTTGACTTCTCTTACCATGGAACACTCTTCCTTTTCATCCTGAAACCAACTATGTTCACAACTCTATGAAGCGGAGGTGTAATGATAAGAATAATCAGGACTGCAGGTATGTTCCAATATACCTGGAAGAAGAAGCCAGGAGCAGCAATGTAGAGTAAAAGTAATGCCATCAGTGCGAAGGGATACTGATCGAGGAGGAAACCGTTCTGACCGCTTGACATTCCCAGTCTTCGTTTAATGAATGAACCAGTTACATCTCCAAGCATTGATCCGAGGGAAAGCATGAGTATAGGCACTGAGAAGAGCGGTATAACAAAAGCATAGTTTATACCGGAACCAAGAGCGTATGCAATTCCAAATAAGATTAGTCCCAGGATATAGCCGAATACTATACCTCCGACAAAGCCGCCCCAGCTCTTGCCGTCGCCAAGTATCCTCCTACCACTCCTGAAACTCCTGCCGAAATCCATCTTAGTGCTTCCCTTTGTCAACACAGCAGAAGGATTGGCAACAAATGCAGGCAGGAAGAAATATAGGGAATAGAAGATCTGCAGTAGAATATCAGCCATACAGATCCACAGCCTTGAGGACGTCTGCTTTTGTCACTATTCCTTTTAATGTCCCCTCGTCGAATATTAGCACTGCATTGGAAAACTTGAGTATTGGATATATCATTGATATGGGGCTGCTCTTGTCAACCTGCGGAAGGGCTGGACCCATTATGTTCTTGACTACCATATTTCTGAGCGTCTCTATAGATTTGCCATTTACAAGCAGATCGTTAATACCAGCCTCTGTGACAGTACCGACAATCCTCTTCTGTTCCATAACGGGAAGCTGGGAGTACCCCTTCTCTCTCATTATGTTGAGAGCCTTTACAACGGACTCAGAAGAACTTATGACAACCACTGTCGGCGACATGATTTTGGAAACATTCATGTCTATTGAGGTAGCACGCATACCGCTCTGGTTCAACACCTCGTAAATTTTCCTTACTTTCTCGTAAGTAGGGTTTATCTCTCCTTTTTCCAGCCTTGCGATATAGGACTGACTCACCCCTGTGCGACCAGCCAGTTCTTTCTGGCTGATACCGAGATTCTTTCTCATCTTGCGAATTTCCGGTATGGTTGGAAGCATTTCTATACTCATATAGTGACTGCCTAAATAATATTGACCCAAGTTACTTTCAGACAATATCGCTAATGCTTGATCACTTGGCGTTAGAAGGGTCGCTGGCAGAAAGCTTCTTGGAGCTTTTTGTTTAGAGAAGCATCTAAGAGCTGATCGAATAAAGTTTTCTCCGTAGATCCGTCAGATCCCTCGTTTCCCTGATGAGTCCCTGCCTTATCAGCGATGATAAAGAATTCTGGGTTGTTCTGCGATTCAGGCCAGTAAGCTTCATGATCCTATCCTGATCTATCGTTCCATGAGAGCTTATGATAAAGTATACAAATCTCGGAGAAGGTCCCCCAGTGATCTCTGGCTGTACAGGATGTATCCCGAACGTATCCCCCCTAAGGCTCTGGCGCTGCGTTTCTAGTGCGGCAACACTGGAGGGCGCAATGTTTCCAAGGTTGACATCTTTGCCGAGTCTAATTATCAGGCTTGTCTGCTGGACTTCCTGCGGTGCTTCGAACATTATTCTCTTCAAGCCGAATTCAGAAACTATTGCATCCACCCAGTCCCATTTTATATTACCAGATTCGTCATAAATTGCAACACCTTTGCCGGATTCACGCCCTTCCACAATCACCATGTCTATATCCATGTCCAGTGCTGCACGGATCCTGTCAAGTGAAGCATTCAAAGTTAGCTGGTTCCTAGAATCCTTCTTCCCGACCTCAATGTGAACCCTCATTCCGAGGGATCTTGCAAGGCCCACCATTGACTTCTTCTCTGCTCTTGATATTTCTATTACTCCCTCACTTATCTCCAAAGTGCCGAACCCTTCTGCAGCAAGCTTTCTTATGCAGTCTTGCTGCTTTCCCTTCGTAATGCAATATTCAAGCAGCGTGCCACCATTAGAAACGCTGACTCCCATGGATTTCCATCGATCGACCCACTTTCTAACGCTTCCAGAGTCCATGATGAATGGAATGCCCCATCCTATCTTTGCGACGTCAATGTACTGTGCGACGGCTTCTGCCTCCACTCCAGGAAACTTGGAAATTCTATCAAGAACCATGGTTATTCCTTCATTATGCGGCTTTGGTCTTGATGCATCAATAATTTCTTGCAGAAATTTAGGCATACTTCGCAATAAAGAGAGGATATATGAATATTAATGCTATTAACATGATAACATATAAGAAAAATTTTCCAATTACATGAATAATTAATGCCTATAAAATTACTTAAAATCCCTTTACGCATTAATACGTATGGAACAAGTCGATAATTTTCCAGATGAAACAGTTGGTGCCGCTGAGATAGTCAGGTGGGTTGCAAACACATACGGGAGAAGCGCTCTTTTTGCATGCAGCTTCAGTGCAGAGGATATGGTCTTACTTCACATGATTGTGTCTTGCAGGAATGAAGGAATAGAGATTCCCGAGATAATAACACTGGATACCGGCAGGCTTCATGAGGAAACGTATGAAGTCATGCAGTCAGCAAGGGAAAAATACGGCATACAAATTAAGGCATTGCATCCCGATAGCTTTGCCCTGAGTGAATTGGTGACTGCGTACGGCCCGAACCTTTTCTACAAATCAGTTGATTTGAGGCAGAAATGCTGTAATGTGAGGAAAACTGTTCCGCTCAACAATGCACTTGAAAACAAGCTTGCATGGATAACCGGTCTCCGCAGGGAACAGTCTCCAGGGAGATCACAGGTAAAGAAAATATCAAAAGACGACGCAAGGAATGGCCTCATGAAGATAAACCCGCTTTCTGACTGGAGCGGTGAAGAAGTTTGGAACTACATCCGGAAATATCAGATACCATACAACCGGTTGCACGATAAGGGGTTCCCAAGCATAGGCTGTGCACCTTGCACACATGCTGTCATGCCAGGTGAAGACATAAGGGCTGGAAGATGGTGGTGGGAAGACGGCAAGAAGGAATGCGGCATACATGAAGCTTCTCAGGATCAAAGAAACATTATCTCTGGGAGGTAAAACCCATGTTGTCTGCTCCTCATGGTGGAAACCTGATTTCAATCCCGGAGCTGAATCCTGATGAAGCATCCATGCTTGACGGCGGGATAAGAGTCAGGATACATGATGATATGAGATCAACCATAAGGTTGATCTCCCGCGGTGTATACAGCCCATTAAAAGGCTTCAACAATAGTGTCGATCTTCACTCTATTCTCAAGGATCAGAGGCTTTCAAATGGCACGATCTGGTCAATGCCAATACTGCTTCCGGTCAGTGAAAGCATTTATTCTTCCCTGTCTGAAGGCGATGAAGCTCTTCTTTCAGACAGCCTGGGGACAGTTTCGACCATGTTGATTTCGGACAAATTCAAGATAGACTTAAATGATACATGCAGATTGATATTCGGTACTGACGATCCACAGCATCCTGGGGTGAACAGATTCCTTAACAATGGCAATCATTTCGTTGGTGGCGATCTGAACAGCGTGTTTGAGTATATTCTTCCTTTCCACGAAAGGGTAATGTACCCTAAGGAGACCAGGAAGTATTTTGAGCAAATGGGATGGAAAGACGTGGTAGCATTCCAGACCAGAAATATTCCTCACCTTGGACATGAATTCATGCATCTGAAGGCACTCGAATCACATGATGGATTGTTCATAAATCCCGTGATAGGAAGAAAGAAGAGCGGTGACTTCCGTGATGAGGCCATAATAGCAGCGTATGACGCAATGTTAAAGCATCACTATCCGGAAGGAAGGGTGATCATGTCTCCAATAAATTATGAAATGCAGTATGCCGGTCCGCGGGAAACTTTACATCATGCAATAATGAGGAAGAATTTTGGAGCGTCAAGTTTTATCGTCGGAAGGGATCATGCTGGAGTCGGAAACTTTTATGGACCTTTAGACGCACAGAGAAACTGTGACTCTTTTGAAGATCTCGGAATAAACATACTTAAGTTTGAGGAAGCGTCTTACTGCAGGAAGTGCAATAAAGTGTCGTTTATAAGCGATTGTAACCATGACCAAGGAGACAGATTGAAGTTTAGTGGAACTGAAGTAAGAAAAATGATGTTATCCGGGTCAGCAATAGAGAATATAAGTGTCCGGGAGGAAGTTCTTAATTCAGTTAGAAAAATAAATCCGATGTTTCAGGACTGATTCTCAATTATCGAAGATCTTGGATTATCTCAAAGAGGCACTCATGCAACACAAAGCAAAACAGGTCATTCGCATGGATACTTGATCTTGCCAATGCAGCATTTTGGCTTCGAACCTCTTAAGCATATTATTGAATTTTTTATTTATACCTAAATGTATTTTAGGTCAAATCAACTTTAGTATAGTTGATCTACAGAATATCCGGTAATGCAATATATACGAACGACACAAAGGTAGGGGATATCTCATACCAGGGCACTGGAATGCGCTTCTATCAGGCCATATTTACTGGACCGGTCAGTTTCACATTGGAGAGAATGGGAAGAGGCTTCAGAATTCTTGATAGCGGTCTTGATATGGGTAAGACTGGCCGTGGATATAGCATCGAATATAATTTCCAGACTTACAGACCCAAGAGCGACCAGCTGAGGCAATTCATCATGAGCAGGATAAACAGCCTGGAAGTAGAATCGGCTGGAAGCACCATGTTCACCATCAATAGAACGGCAGATGGTTTCACCATAGACTGCAACGATAATACTTCACTTGTTCCTGCGTTTGCTATGTATTCAATATTAGCCCAATATACCATGGCTGGAGGCATGAACACTTATATTCAGCCTCGGGCACAAGTGCCACCCATATATCGTGGAATATCCACTGCACTTGGATTTGCAGCGCTGATATTCCTGTTCACTGCTGGTACAGGATATCTCCCTGTTTACGTGAGCTATGCCTTATTTCTGATTCTCCTAATCTCTTCGTATGTGGTGAGGTATGCGGGCAGGTCTTCGACTAGAAGAAAGGATAATTAAACTTACACCTTCCAAGAACACTTCTTATTACTTCTTTTGGTCCGCTCAAATCTGATCCAAGCAAAGTCTATACTAAAACAAACATTAGGACTTTGTCCTGTCATGTTTTAGGTTTTTCTGGTATATTCAACTCGCCGAACAAATGTAATTTCTTCAGATCATGTGATGTCTATACTGTTCGGAGGGAAAGATACTTCGCCCGCCTCCTCGGTCCTTTTAAAAAAATTTTGTAACTCATCTAGGAGCGGGATAATTTATAAAGGATTGATTTCACCTACAGTCTTTGGTTCTACAAAATATATCGAAACGAAAGAAGAATTCGTAAAATTATTATAGCTTCCTATTTTAGAGACGTCGTAATCAACAAGACCAGGGATGAACAATGAAGAAAAAAACTTTAGTAATAGGCTCCATGTTGGTAGCCTTGATAGTTATTATCTCTTCTTTTTCGATTTTTTATTTCGATTATGAAAGGAAAGTGGATAAAACCATTAGTTTTTCCTTCAACTCGGATTCTGTAAATTATTCAGTTCCTGTATACAATAACTGTTCGGGTACGATGTTTACTATTTCATTCAATATAACGGGATTTCCTGGCGGGACTATTGATCTTCAGCCAAATTTTGTCTTATGTTCTAGGATGACGCCTGCTAACTATTCTCTAAACGCATCCTTATCAAATAATAGTTATTATGGTATAACATTCACCGCATCATCGCTGTTTGTAAAAAGCAATCAAACCTCTGGCGAACAATATGGGTGGCTTGTTGAGAATAATACACGGTTTAGTGCCCGTGGGCCCTCAATTGAGTGGAACAATAGCGGCATATGGTCTCCATCTGCTGGCAGTTTGGTCCTTCCACCCGGCAACTTTAAAGTTACTGAAAAGGTGTTTTTCATAAGCCTTCAGCCGTCACAGTCTGTGCTAAATGTAAAATATGCAAGAGCTTGGGTAAAGGTTCTTTCCATGGATATCAATGCTATTATCAGGACAGGTACAGATTTCACAATATCTGATATTTCACTATCATAAGAAAATCAAAAGAAAAACAAAATTACTCATAAGCGTTATAATTGAATTATCACTGCGACTTCTTATCTCGGTTTAAGTACCCACTATTTTTGATTGTGTGGCGATAGCTTTAATCTTTCACCCTGATTCAAAAGGCTACGTACACTACACACTTGACAGGAAACTTTTTGAACAAATCAGATTCGTTACTTTGGCCCCAAATCTTGCGGCTATGACCTAAATGTCATAATGCCTGAAAATAATGTTCTTGAAAAGATCTGCCACAACCATTACCGAGAAAGCAATTACTAGCACGAGAAGCACATATTCAATCGGTATAGCAGTGACAAGTATTCCGGCGGCAGATATAGCGGAAATGAATATTATGTCGCAGATGCTCGCAATTAGAAGCCACTTGCTTGGTCTGGAACTCCAGAATCTCTTTCTTTCACGAACCATGTATACGGTGAACTGGCCGGAAAATACTAGCATGTCAAATATGTAGGTCTGGATCTGACCTAGTGTAAGTTTAAGCTCGGTTGCGGTCCAGAGAACAAAAAATGCTTCCGCAATCACGAACAAGGATAGGCTGATTGATGATCCTACAAGTGACCTGACGTTCCATTTTTCAGGCTTGTCTGAAAACCTTACTTTGTCTGTCGCTATGGCCATTGTTGCAAAGTCGTTGGCAAAGAGGAGCAGGATAACATCGAATGGTGTAGTGACGAAGAATCCATAGATAAAGAAGGAGATCGTGAGGAAAAATGCAACCTGCATAGTCTTGATAATCTTGTTCAGGGTGTAAGTAAGCATCCGCTGGAAGATCTTTCTGCCGTCTTCCACGGCGCTCACTATATCCATTATTCCCTGGTGAGTGAGGACTATGCTGGCTGAGGCCTTTGCGACGTCAGTTGCAGTTGATACTGCTATGCCGACTTCGGCCTGCTTCAGTGCTGGTGCATCATTCACACCGTCACCTGTCATTCCTGTGATGTGTTTCTTCCTTTGTAGTGCCTTCACGAGATTGAACTTGTCTTCCGGAAGAACCTCAGCAAAAGCATCGCAGTCCTCGACATCCCAGTTGCCATCTGAAGAGGCGGGTATCTTGCATATTCTATCTCCTATCCCCACCTCACTTGCAATTTCCATTGCAATTGGCTCAGAGTCACCTGTTATCATCCTTGGCTTGATTCCAAGTTCCCTGATCCTCTTGATGAGCCCGGCAGAATCGTCCCTCGGTGCGTCGTGGAGGGGGATTAGACCACAGAATTCATAATCTTCTCCGTTGACGGATCGGGCAACACCAATTGACCTGAATCCTTTCCTAGCAAGATCGGTAACCCTCTCTATAACATTCTCATTCTCAACTGGTTTGCTTAACTCAAGAAGTACTTTCGGAGCACCTTTAGTTACGCTTATAATCATGCCATCCTTTTCTGCGACTGCAGCTGTCCTCTTTGTTGAGGGGTCGAACGGAACAAATTTTCTTATCTTATGACCGGTAGAGTCAACACCTGCCTGTTTGGCATAATCCAATACTGCCAGATCAATTGAATCCTGGCTCGAAATGTCCGAAGCAAGAACAGCGCATAATAGCATTTCATTCATGTCAACGCCGTATGACACAGGATCAGATACGGAAAGCCTGTTCTGTGTCAGCGTTCCAGTCTTGTCGAAACAGATCGCGTCCATTGATGCTGCGTCTTCGACGGCGGAAAGCCTCGTAACCAGCGCACCCTTTTGAGAAAGATCAACGGCCCCATAGGCACTTGCAATCGTGAAGGTAGCAGGCAAAGCCACAGGAACAGAAGCAATCAGAACAACTAGCGAGTAAGGGATTGTGTTGTATATCCCAACACCATATATTAAAGAAAAAATGAACAGTGATATTACGAGTGCCACATCTATTGCAATGAGATACTTCACTATGCTGAGGATCAGTTTTTCAAGATGTGAATCTGATTTTGCAACTTTAACCAGTTCGGCGGTCTTCCCGAAGAAAGTCTTGCTCCCGGTTGACACAACTACACCAGTAGCCTCACCTCTTTTGAGTACTGAACCCGAATAGAGAAGGCTTCCAGCCTCCTTGCTTACCGCATTAGATTCACCAGTGAGCGCAGACTGGTCGACAAGTATATCACCAGACATCATCTTGACATCGGCAGGAACAAGATCACCAAGCCTGCAATGTATGATGTCACCGGGCACAAGATTCTTTGACTGAACTTCAATCCAGTTTGAATCTCGGAGAACCCTGGCATTTGTCATCATCTTATTTTCCAGCAGTTCAAGGGCATTGTCTGCCTTAGATTCCTGAAAAAAACTGACAAGGCTGTTGAACAGAAGAAGGGCCAGTATGATGTATGTATCAACCCTCTTTCCCAGGATATATGATATGATTGCTGTGGCCTCCAGCATCCAGGGAACCGGGGACCAGAACTTAAGGAGGAATTTTTTAACTCTGCTTTCCTTCTCCTTTTCTACAGTGTTATATCCATACTTACTAAGTCTTGCCTTAACCTGATCCTCATTGAGCCCATTAGGTGAGGCAACCAGCTGCCTGAACACCTCATTTATATCCTGTTTCTCCACACTGTCTGTCAAATATGTCTCCGGATATCATCGGAAATATGTCTTGGTTCATTGATTTTTTGCTTGAAGCATTATTTCGGCCAATCTCGATTGATCCGATGGAATGATTATGCAATACGTCTATGAATCGGTTCTCAATGCAATCGTCTTCTAAGTCTATCAAACAGAAACTGAGTTGTGATGCCTGTCAGTACAATAAATAACAGTGCATAGAATATGACTGCGAATTCGAGAACAGAAACGATTGAAGCATCTTGAAGTAAGGCTAAAAGTAAAAGGGCCGCTGATACAGAAAAACCCAAGATAGCAGCAGTTTTTGCTGCTTGGGATCCAAGCTTTCTTATTCTGGCATCGTTCACCATTCTCGATTTATTTGGAAAAGCTAAATCAAGCATTTTCTTATAATACTCCAAGAGACTTTCAGGCACTCTTCCTCCATTCGAATTCAGAAAATACTTGAAGAGCTGTCCCTTAAACGCGTAGCTAAGAGTATGAAGCTGGTAAGTGATCTGGATCCGTAACATACCTTGTTCTTCTTGCCGTACTTTGGAGGCTTCTTTGCCTTCAGGTATTTCCTAACTGTGGGCCTGCTTATCCCCATCTCCTTTGCAATGTCGCTCACAGACATTCCACTGTCACGTTTTTCGCTAATCATGTACCACGCCTCCGCTTCGAACAGTTGAATCACCACTTCCATAATGGAAAGTGGAAAGAATTAACCGCCTATTTTGGAAAGTTCTATTCCGCCTTTTTTTGGAAAAAATTCAACCGGCGTTGACATCTTCTGCTCGACAGTAAACTTTCCTGCCATTCTAGATCAACATATGTCCCGGCTTGTGCAGGAGTTTCAAAAAACCCACTCTTCACTCCCCCTTACATCTCCCTAGTTCTATATATTCTCTCTTATAAGTGACCAAATGATAAAGGGAGCACATAATATGTATTTTGGAGTAATCCACGGGAGCTATAAACTTCCAATAAACTCCTGACAGTTTAAAATGGTGAGTAAAATATAACTCATGTCCTGTTATGATCTCATTCAGATAATCTTATGACTATATTGAGTATCATTTAGAAAGTAGTACATAATCGTTAAGGTCAATATGTAATCATGCGTCTGTGGCAGCTTCTTTCTCAAGAACCCTAAAATTTTCTGATGCAGTTTTCATAAACCTTGGCGCAATAATTGGGGCAGGAATATTTGTCATAATAGGCATTTCAGCTGCTGCTGCGGGGCCAGCAATCCTTATCTCAATTCCCCTTGCGGCAGCCGTTGCAATACTTACAGGTATAAGCTTTTCACAGGTTGCTCGCCATGTGGATAAGGAAGGAGGTGTCTACGAATACGGAAAAGAAGCTCTTAATCCATATGCAGGTTTCATTGGTGGCACTCTGTGGACTTATGGGAACATAATAGCACTAGCAGCGGTCTCGATAAGCTTTGGCGGTTATCTTGACGCTCTGTTTGGCTCAAAATTTCCCGTGATATTTATTGCGGCCGGCATTGTTATTTCTTTCGGCGTTCTGAACGCGCTGGGCATAAAGAATTCAGCAAAGACACTAAAGATGATCGTAGCCGTTAATGTTTCTATTCTTGTGCTTTTCACGATGATAGGTTTGTTCTTTTTCCATCCGTCGCATCTGACCAACTTCTTTGGAAAGGGTGGAGGAGGAATAATTTCTGGTGCGGCCATCATATTTTTTGCTTTTTCCGGCTTCTCCAGGGTCACCACTGTATCTGAAGAGGTCATTAATCCCGAAAAAACTATTCCAAAAGCCATCATTGTGTCAATTTTAATCTCGGCTGTTCTTTATTTTCTGATCAGCCTGGCTGCAGTGGGTCTATCCACTCCACAAACACTGGCGACATCCACCTCACCACTCGCCCTGGCTTCTTCAAAAACCGGTATATTTTTCCTTGTTGAAATTGTTTCAATAGGGGCTCTTGTGGCGACATCAGGAGTTATACTTACAGGAATACTTGGCACATCACGGGTTATGTTTGCAATGGCTCGAGACAAGGAAATTCCTTCCATCTTGTCTAAACTTGACAAATTTTCAACGCCGATTTTAGCGATCATAGTTTCTGTCCTTCTTGCCATAGTAATGATGCCTCTGGCTTCATTCGGGACCATTGTCGAGGCTTCAAATACATGCGTATTATCAGCATATTCAATTATCAACATAGCGGCCCTGAAAACTCACATGAAATACAGAAAACTTGGTAGTCCTGTTAAAAGCAATGGCAAACATGACAAGTTCTACTTGATACCAAGTGCCGGTTTGGCAACAATATTCGTCTTTTTTATCTTTCTTGGTCTGGAGAGCATTCTTATTGCTGCAATAGTATTTGTTATCGCTACATCTTATTACTTGATAAAGGTAAAGATTCAGGGAGAAGGGAAAGTACCTCCGGTGCGCAGTAGAGTTAGGTTGTTTGGATACTCCAGAGCACGTTAGCTCATTGTTATGATGCTTGTTTCTCCTATTTTTATAGAAAACCATAAACAGTGGCATATGCACAGAAGTACAGCGAATGCAAAATATCAGGGGTCACTATAACACTTCTTGAAAATGTCTATTAATGCCAATTATTCTAAGCGCCTGATTTATCAGCTAACGACACCTAATGATTTAGCTCATGGCCTAGTAAACAATCTATGGTAAAATTAAGTTTTTGCAATATGAACATTTTCATAATGTGTTATTTCCATCTGCTATTTTCAATAAGGATGAAACATATAGGGATTCATGGAATCGCTCATCACGAGATCTCCTGATTAAGTGTACAATAGGCAATTGAAATAATACTGTTAGAGATGTAAAACCACAGAATAGTTCTGATACATGATGTAGATGGCAACTACAATCACTATTACTGCAAATATCTGGGTCAGCCTTCTTTTTGGTACCTTACCGGCAAGTCTTGCACCAAACCACCCGCCAAATATTCCTCCTATGATGAAAAGTGCTGAGATGATCAGGTTCAGATCTCCGCTTATTGCATATCTAGCAGCAGTTATTACACCAAAGGTTCCAACAGACAAGAGAGATGTGCCCACAGCCTGGAGTATATTTAGTCCCCCTCCGAAAAGCAGCCCGGGAACTATGAGAAATCCCCCACCTATTCCAAAATAGCCTGAAGCGAATCCCACAGTCAGCCCAGCTAGGATCAATATTATCAATGATCTCGAAGAATTTACTATCTTTCTCTCGACTTGCGAAATGTCGATACATTTTCGCTTGAGCATGTAAATCGCGATTCCAATCATTAAGAAACTGAAGAAAAACAGGAGGTCATTACCCGGAGTAAGGAGCCCAAGTTCTGAACCTGCCAGAACACCTACTATTCCCGGCAAAGTGAATTCAATGCCAACCTTATAGTTGACATGTTTCTTCAGCGTGTGCGGGATTAGATTCAAGTATGCATTTATGCCTACTGCCAGTGCAGTGGTTCCAATAACAATGTGTGGATGATCGAATCCCACAAAATATATCAGTAATGGGATGGCTAGTATTGAACCTCCACCACCAATCAGTCCCAGTGAAAACCCAACAAGTATGCCGGAAATTATTGAAAGAATGATCTGTGTTTCTGTTAAGACAAACATAAGAACTTAGAAAGTTATTACAGAATACCCATCTTGAACTCTGGAATCAACTTCGACTCCACCATAAACTGATTCCAGCCCAGGAAATATATCATCCTCTGTAAGTCCTTCGCCTGACATGCTCACCTTGCATATCTTCAAGGGTATACCTTCATTCCTGAGAATGTTAATCTGATCTAGGAACTGCGGAGAGCTCTTCTGATCTTTATTTGCAGCTTGCACTCCTCTTCCAAGGAACAGGAATTCAACATTAGCCTTTGCATTCTTGACTGCATTGAATGCAAAACTGAATGCAACCATCTCAGTGTTAATGTTTTCCTTTCCTGTAATCAGCATAACCAGAATTTTTGCCATCTTAAATCATCTCTACACTTGAGTACTATATTTCAAATTCTAGATAAAGTTTGTATTATTCCTCAGTACCATCGTTTGAATATCCAGGATATTTTGTTCTATACCACACGGTGGTTAGAAGTAGCATAACTATTAAAACAAATGCAGTCGCAGAAACTGAAGACGGGCTTGGATCATATCCATTATATGAGCCGACGGTTAGCGCTGCTACTATAACAAGCAGAGTTGTCATTGCAATTATAAACGCTTTCACTCCTTTCTCGCTTTTTCTCTCTTCTTTATTGTTGTTATTCATTCAATTTACCCCCTTTGACTTACCATATAGTATCCTGCCGACTATCAGAAGACTGATCGCAACCACCACAAAAAATTCAATGCTGCTTGCCGCCATTTGAAGATCTCCACTTAGAATGTGACCAGAAGCACATCCATCTGCCATTCGTGCCCCGAAGAGGACGAGGAAAGAACCGGAAAAAACCCCAACTGCTCTTTTCAGCTCATTTGGTCCGAACCTCTTCTTCCAGGTTCTCGGTACCCAGTAATTGAACGATTGAAATCTCCTGGAAACAAATATTGATACCAGAAAAGCTCCGAGAAGGGTTCCAATATCACTAAACGGTTCCCATCCTACTGTAGCAAATACAAGTTTACTGTAATTGTATGATGGTAGCCATAGATATCCAACCATCCAGCTGTATGTTGTCGATTCTCCAAATATTTGATGTAAGAACATTTCTAGTACAACGATAAGGCCAATAAACGCTCCCACAAATGTGAGCATCCACTTAAGGTTATTATTTGGCGCCCAGTGTTCATTAGCATTCCGCGCTAGCTTATCTCTTGAACCTATTGGCAAGGCACTCCCCTCAATCAATGTCTCGGTGGCATCCTTGTGCATGGCCAGTTCTGGAGGAGGCATTTTATAATCAGAATGGGTTCCGATGTAAACACAGCTTTTGCCGCCCTTGTATCTTGGAAGGAAATAAGCCACTCCCAACATCAATGCCAGCCAGGCTATTGAAATCAGAAAACCAACAAATAAATTCGTGCCAACTTTGCCACCGAGATAAAGCTCACCATAATTATCAGTGTTCACTAGCCACTGACCTGCCGGTGTTTGATACAGGATAGTCCAGGCAGCTGCGCCCAGAAGACCTCCGGCAACGGCATACACTGCTTCCCTACGCCCTTCTCCCAATGCCATCCACTCGGTTCCGGGGACATATCCTGATAAAGCTACCCCTGCACCGAATATAACTGCACCAAGTGCAATCCCGATAACATAGAAAGGCTTTATTCCAAAATGGAAGCTTACGCCCAGTGCTGCTAGACCGTAAAGCGCAACAGCACCCACCCCTATTGCAATGGCTATACAGTTTATAAACAGCCTGTCTTCCCACTTTGAAAGTTTGAGAAGTATATCGGAATTAGAAATACCCCATAACTCTGCGAAGCCACCAATTGCAGCTCCAATGAATATACCTATCCACAATGCTGCTGTGTATGATATTGTCATATGTTCCAAAGAACTATGAGATATCTGCTTATTAATATAATTATTCTATGCATATTATTGGCATTTTTTGTGCAAACAGAAAGAAAAATTTAAGAATTGTTTAAGGTTGTGAATAAATGATCGGGGAATACGCCATTTCGCTTTTTGACCACGAGTGCCTTCCATTGATAAATATAATCTCAGCGAAAGGTACAGAAGTAGATAAGTTGTTCATTCTTTACCCTATGACTAGAAAAGTAGAAGAAGTGTTATATGATTTTTCAATGCAATCCGGCATTAAATTGGAACTTGTACCAATTCATGACATCAATAACTTTTATGAAGTATACATAACGCTTGAAAAGATCTGTGAAAATAATGGATTTCCATCCTGGGTAAATATAGCAAGTGGGTCTGGAATGGCACTTTCGGCCCTCACACTTCATGCTTACTTGAAGGATGCTCCGCTTGTCATGTTTGATAAAGAAAAAGATACAATAGTAAAAACTGATGTAAATAAATTAAAAAAAATTAAGATTTACAAAAACCGCTATTTTGAGGTTATTACTTTAATTTCTAAAAAGAACCAAACTAACTTAGGACTTGCCAGTCATTTCAAACTTTCAGTATCTTCCATGTCAAGAAGACTTAAGCACTTGGAAATGTTTGATATAGTAACAAGGAGAGGCCTAGGAAGGGTAAACTTCCCCTTTGAATACGAATTGACAGAATTTGGAAAAAGGCTCCTTTGATTTGGCAAATCCGTTCCTGCGTTAATTTTAGACCTTCGATCTCATTGGGCGAACTTTTACAATCCTCTTTGCAGGAAAGAAATATAATTTTCTTCACAGAATGCTTCGATTTAAGAGGATTATATGAATAATAGATCATATGATTGCTTGGAATAAACATTTGAGTTTCTTTCTGAATTTTCTTAATTCAATACCAATCACGAAGGCTATACCACTTTGCGAAAGCAGATATGCTGTTATCGTCTATAACTATAACATGAAATTTTTCACGGCGTCATCGCTAATTCTAATCACAGCTACTTAAAACTAGCAAATTCAGCTAATATTTGCGATAGCTTGGTCTCGATCTCATGAGAAGTCAAGGAGGCTAGATCGCTCAAAGGTAATCCTAGTTGCTTCAATATTCTGTATCCAAGGTAATACCCAGTTTCCTTCCAGCCTTCAATATCGTACCAGGATCCGAAAAACCTGCTTGTTTTATCGATTTCCTTAACATCCTTAAGGAATAATTTGGATAAGTACTGTATATGATCTTCACACCATCTGCTCCACCCAGGTTGTCCAAGCGATTGGTGCCATTCTTCTGAATTCAATAATAGCGACTCAAAATATTCAGCAAAGCCTTCTTCATAGAGGTGCCAAATTGGTCCCACACCATAAGAAAGTTTCTTTTCTTTTCTAACTATTTCTTGGAACACATGGCCTGCTTCGTGGAGAATAAGTCCTTTCAATGCAACCTGACTTTCCCAATGCATGTCTATAATGTTTTCAAGGCCGAATAATATTGCAGGTTTTGATTTGTAATCCGTTGCCCATCCCGCTCCAGTGCCGATGCCAACGTAGATTACAAACGTAAGATCTGATGAAAATAACTCCGCTGCTTTTGGATATGGTACAATTCAGATAAAGCTTTCAGGAGATTGATATGGGCTCCATTCATACGATTAATCTTTTCTGAATTTATAGGAAAGATCATTTTCTTTGCAACCTCTTTCCATTCAACACCATCATCAGAATAATTCTTGATGACTTTTTTAAAAACCTCTTCATCCTCATTGGAATAGAAACTTTCCCACAATTCTACCTGAATATCTGGACTGCTGGCTAGCTTGTCCATCCAGAACCTTATAAAATTTGGAAATGTGTCTATTATGTTATTCTTATCCGGCATATTTGTATAGCGAGAATTGCGTGAGTTTACACGATTTAATTTTATTGATGTTACCCAGTGGCTCCTCTCCGCTTTGGAATGCAAATCGCTTTCAGGGTGCTAATTAACGCTCTCTATTCCCAGGATCTTCATGGCCTTGATGCCACGGTCATCCTGCGATGTTACCACCTTCCTTACATTGCTGTTTCTAACAAGGAACGTGATCCTTATGGTTTTCAGCACATCGATGCTCGAAGCAAGAGAAGTTATGTCACTGATCCTGTTGTATATCAGTGCAAGGAAGAGATACGCAATGTGGGAGAAGAGCATGTGAACCTTTATCTTCTGGGGGGTCCAGTGATATTCCGGTGACATCAGATCATGCATGCTTATTGTTCTGAAGCAGTGCTCCACCCTGTTCCTTCTTCTGTACAGATCTATTATTTCCTCACCTGGGAGGTCAGGGATGCTTGTGAATAGTGCAGTCTTCCCAAGCATTTCCAGCCTTGAATGCAATCTGTTTCTGTCTATCGAAACACCGGGCAGCAGAATTGTCTCCTGCAGGTGCATGGATTCCAGGTACATTCTCGCCCTGTCCATGGAATCCGAATCGCCGGATTCCACTGTGCTCCTCACCTTACCATACGCTTTCCTGAACATCTTCATGAATGCAATGATTCTTTTCCTCTCAAGCTTTGAGGAATGATATATGATGATCCGGTGATCAATGCCATAAACAACCTTCCCTGTCTCCACAGATGAATCCTTTTCCACTGGAATTGCTGCGAGATCCCTGTGATCTGACAGCAGAAGAGCACCTATGTATTTCCTCTTCCTGATATACTGAATATTCTCCCTGGAATTGTATCCCCTGTCAAATATCAGTATGGACGATTCCGGAACCGCATCGACCATCGCTCTGAATGTCCTGGAATCATGCATATTTCCAGGGTGGGAATCCCCGTAGAACGGTATGTAATCCTCATTGGCTTCTATGTAATACGACATCTGGTTCAGATCGTATCTGTGTGCCTTGTTGTGACCCTTCCTGACCATATCATTCTCTTTCATGTAAGTGTAGAAATTGGATCCGTCCACGAACATCCTGGAATGATCATAGCCCATTGATATGAGTCTTTCCCGGATCCTTTCCTTTATCATCCTTATATGATCAGTGGTGAAACGATCCATTATGTTCCAGTAACCCTGGGATGATGCCTTCGGATATATGGTGGATGCATAATCGCCCTTCATCCATTCACCAATGCCATTCTTTGATCTCGGGTCCGATAACCGGTTCATTGCGAACAGGAGAACATAATCTCCAGGTGACATGCCCTTTCCTCTATGCCCCACAATGCCATCAACTATACCTTTCACACCAAGTGTTTTCTCCATCTCAAGTATGGAGGAAGTTGATCCGTATGACAGTGCTGTCACTGTGACATCGTACCCCGGATCTTCAAGAATTCTGGAAAGCCTTTCGGCATCACCGATGTATATCTCCTTTGTAACCCTTGACTGGCCGTTCTCCCATTTCTTCCATCTTAGCACCAAGTACCTCTTCCCGTGAATGGATTTCCACACTATTCCTGGCACAAACATGTATGCACCCTGTGAATAAAAACTTTACCATTCCAACTTGTCATAAAAGCAACAATTCAAAGAAAATACAACATACCCTAGATCTCCATAAGTTAAAGCACCCTGAAACCCTACCACGAAAAATCAGTAAAATATGGGGCTCTGTGAAAATTATGAATGTAAAGGATGTAAACTCACGAGATAATTACTACTTCTATGTCAGTTATTTTTGCTATCTGAACGAAGTCCCTGTCTAAAGTGACTATCTTATCCGCCCCTGTTGTGATAGCGATGCCCGCTATCAGTGTATCGAGTGCATTAACAGGTATGCTAAGCCTAAACAATCGACCCATGATGCGCGAAGATTCTTCGGCTGCCTTCTGATCGAGAGGTAGAAGGACAGAACGTCGGAGAAATGCTCTGATGGTACGTTCCTCAGTCTTTAATCCCCTATGATATACAGGAGTGAGTAGCTCATATTGAGAAATTACTGTAATGTATACACTTTCGTTGTTCCTCTCAGCTTCCCCCACAAAGGACTTTATCTTATTACTGCCTCTTAAGAAATCAATAATGGCCGATGTGTCAAAGACAATCATGTTCTAACTCTGGCCCCACTTCTTATCGCGTTCACATCTTTCTCAATAACTTCTAGTGTCTTGTAGCCGGATAATGAACCCCATAGAGGCAGAAGACTGCCCTTATGTTCCAGCAACTCATTTATTATATCACTAAAACTTTCGTCAGGTCTTTTAGCTTCCTTCAATTTTTTGTATACTTCCTCCCTAAGTGCGATGTTTTTAGTTGACATATGTATATACACATACATATCTACATTCTACTAATAATTAACGACTTCTAATTGAAGCAAAATAACATGGCATTGGCGCAATTCAAATCTCCACATACTTAAAATTCAAACTTTCAAGATTATGGTTTTCACCTTGGTTAAACTGAGACTCATATTTCATGTAATCTATGTCATCACGAAGTGCATTGTTGATGCGCACACTGGCATCATCTTCCCCTAAAGCTGAAGCTTTCCTGTTCAAACTATCTTAAATTACGTCAAATATGGGTTGACCGCATATATTATTCACAATCAAAAAATGCGAGCAAACACTCGTATTTTTGATATACATGCCTGCAATATAGCAGAAAGCCACTGGAGGGTTTCGATCCCCCGACCTGCTGATTACAAATCAGCTGCTCTACCAGCTGAGCTACAGTGGCAAGTCAAAATCACGCCCAAAGCCAATCAGTAATAGTTTGGTAAGTTTAATCTTTCCCTAATCCCAGCTTATATCTTAAAACCACATTCTCTATCATGGCAGCTTTATTGGGAACAGATATGAAAGCAAAAACAGAAAAATATGTAAAAAATACGCTTATACCTTCAATTCTACTTGGCATTACTATTTCCACATTATCTGCTCTACTCTATATTCTGAGGAATGAGCTCATCATAATAAGTGAGAGCAAATTCCTGATATTTGCCTCATTCGGATCAACTGCTTTCATAATGTTCCTTATGCCATCATCTCCTTCAGCAAGGATAGATAAATTTGTAAAAAGCTACACAATTGCAGCTGTAATAGGCTTGTTTGGTTTTTATGCCTATCCAGTGCTCGGAATCTTTTTCGACCTTGCGATTATTGAAACACTGATTGCTCTGGCGCTCGTATCTGCCAGGGCAATGCATCCTCCTGCTGCAGCCATAGGCATCGTATTCGCAATTGGTCGGATCGGTCTCTATGGAGTTGCAGTTATAGCTCTAGGTATACTGACGATTGTGGTTCTCAGGATCGTACTTGACAAAATAGTCATGGTAACCGAAGAGGAACTTTCAAAGAACCATAAAGACGCTCTATGATGCGAATTCTGTATCATTCCTGTTATAAGCGAACTACGGAACAAGACATCACTCAATCAGTATGATTAAATCAAATCCTTATTCTGTTTCCTGAACAGTTCCATGGCCTCCTTTATCTCCTCTACGCTTGCTCCGCTCTCAAGTGTGCTGACATCTCCAGGAACCTGGTTGAGGTATATCGCCTTGAGAACCCGCCTCATTATCTTCCCGCTTCTCGTCTTCGGCAGGTTATTCACGACGTGTATCTCGTCCGGGACGGTTATTGGACCAAGCGACTCCCTTATGACCTTCTTTGTCTGTGTAACAAAATCAGGGTTTTTATGGTGCCCCTCTCTCAAGACCACGAAAGCAACTATGGCGTCCCCTTTGACAGGATCAGGCTTCCCAAAGACTGCCGCTTCAGCTATCCCATCCACAGAAACGAGGGCATCTTCTATTTCAATGGTGCCAAGCCTGTGTCCTGAGACCTTTAGAACTTCATCCGCTCTGCCCAGTAACCAGAAATAACCCTCTTCATCCTGTATTGCGTAGTCTCCCGAATAGTAATATCCAGGAAACTTTGAAAAATAAACTTCCTTGTATCTGGAAGGATCATTGTTTATTGTCAGCATCATGCCAGGCCAGGTCCCTTTGACGCAGAGAAAACCTTTCTCCCCGTTTCTGGTATGTGATCCCTCCTCACTTAGAACATAAGGTTCCACTGATGGCATCGGAAACGTTGCTGAACCAGGCTTAAGATTGGGTAGACCCAGATTAACGCTGGGAGAGATGATAAAACCTCCAGTTTCGGTCTGCCAATATGTATCTATTACAGGGCATCTACCCTTTCCTATCACTTTATAGAACCACTCCCACGCGGCAGGGTTAATTGGTTCCCCCACTGTGCCAAGTACTTTGAGGGAGGAAAGGTCGAATGCCTCCGGATAGTGGTTGCCATGCCTCATGAGGGATCGTATCGCAGTTGGTGAAGTGTAAAGCTGATTTACCCCATAACGTTCCACAATCTGCCACATCCTTGACGGATCTGGGTAGAGTATGGATCCTTCGTATAGTATCGAGGTCAGCCCGAGCAGCAGTGGCGCGAAAACAATGTAACTATGTCCGGTGACCCAGCCAATATCCGCTGCACACCACCATCTGTCATCCTCACCAGGGTCAAAAGCCCACTTGAGGGTGTTTGCGACCCAGACCGAATATCCTCCGCTTCCATGAACGATACCTTTCGGTTTCCCTGTTGTTCCGGATGTATAAAGTATGTAAAGTGGATCTGAAGAGTCCATGACTTCAGGCGGTACCGGCATAAAATCATCCTTGACGATCTTATCCCACCAGAAATCCCTCCCTTCCTTCATGTCTATGTCATGACCGGTTCTTTTGTATACGATCACAGTTTCAATGTCTGGGGCCTTGTCGAGAGCTTCGTCTGCAATCTTCTTAAGATCAACAATCTTTCCGTTCCTGAATCCGCCGTCTGCGGTTATGAGCAGCTTCGAGTTTGAGTCCCTTATTCTTTCAGCCAAGGCATCGGATCCAAAGCCAGAAAAGACAAGAGTAAAGACGACGCCTATGCGAGCGGCGGCCAGCATAGCCACGACAGTCTCGATAATCATTGGCATGTAAATCGTTATGCAATCACCCTTACCCAAGCCGGAATCAAGCAGGGTTCTGGCAAATGCGTTGACCCTCCTGTAAAGACCCTGATAAGTGACTATCTTCTCCTCGCCGTTTTCTCCTATCCATATGAATGCTGCCTTGTTTCTCCTGTTATTCTTAAGGTGCCTGTCAACACAATTGTATGATACGTTCAGCTTGCCGTCCTTAAACCACTTGTAGAAAGGTTTCTTGCTATCATCAAGAACCTTCGTCCAGGTAGAATACCAGTCAATTATTCTTGCATGTTCTGACCAGAAGGCATCGCGGTTCTGCAGTGAGTTTTCCTGCACTGAAAGGTACTTCCCGACATTGTGGTTAAAAACGCCTGACGATATTATCGAATTTCCATTACTGGACTGATCCATTCTTCAGGATTGGATGATATGTATATTAATGTGACTACACCAGAAAGCCAAGAAACATGCCAATGAGCGGAGATACTATCCATGTTATTACAACAACAAGGAAAGGTCTTACGAAGAGAGCCTTGTATTTGTAGGATAGCCCCGCGCCGAAAACACCTGATGTGAGAGTTTGCGTATTTGACAGAGGGAAAGAGAACAGGGTGGCTCCTTCAACCATGAAGGATGAAACAATCAATGAAATAAGTGCATTGAAATATCTCATGGAATACATCTCCTCTCCCACCCTCTTTAGAACGCCTGCGCTGAGGAAAGTAGAACCCACCACTATGCCAGCAAGAACAGATAATATCGACGCCAAGGTGAAGCCGGCGAATCCACCAAGCAACCCGATTGTGTTGGCTCCAAGCGTGTATGCAGTAAATGCCGAAGTCAAAAGGAGAAGAACCTTCAGCGCACTAGCCATGTTCCATGTCTTGTTCAGCTGAAACCTCCCGAAATACAGGTTTCCCAAGTACGAGAGGACTATAGCGGCAATCGGGGAGATGATCCATATTCCAAGAAGAAGTTCCAGGTATCCAGTGTTTATGCCGCTTCCTATTCGAAGCGATATACCCACTGCTGTTCCAACGAGTGCCATGGAAAGCGAAAGTGGAGACTTGAGGATCTGTGCAACTACAAATATCACTATAACTATTGAGAAAAGTACAGTTATAAGATAGGTCGAGTGCGGAAGAAGGGTCAGCGCGACAGAATTCATGTATCTACCCTGCAGCAGGAATCCCGCGGAGAACCCTGCCGCACCAATAAGAATGCCTCCAGCCCTGCTTATGATCTTTGATCCAACAAGAGTACCAACGGCCGCTGACAGATTGTTTCCGGAAACAAACATTGCGAGCAGGAACTCGAGTCCTATAGAAAGATAAAAGTAAAGATCCATTCAGCGATTCACTGAGTTAGATATTGTCATAACGAGGTCGGATGCATCCTCGCAGTCATCCAGCAAGTCATCGATCCTGTGCACTGTGTTCATAATGTGCGTGAAAACCAGGTAGTGCAGTGTTTTTGCCTCAACATATACCCGGTCTATAAGATCGTCCTTGATATCATCCACAACCTCTTCCAGTGATTCTATGGATTTTCTCTCAGATTTGAGCTGCTCAAGGTCGTTGGAGTCAAGCATGTTCTGGAGACTTGAAAGCGCCTTTTTATTGTATTCCAGCATCTTTGAGAACCTTGTGTAGGCCTCATCCTTCACATAGCCTGCGAAATCCGGGTTTACATGGAGAAAATGAGACATCCTGAAGATCTCTCTCGAAAGATATAGTGTTTTGTCAAGAATGTCATCGCATGTCTCGACAAGGTTAAGCAGGTGCCCCAGCAATGTGGAATTTACTGCTCCCTGTGTAATATCCGACTTAAGGGACATCGTCAGTGTGTCGCCCTGTTTTTCAATTGCCCTGATCTTTGAAACGGATCCTTCCTGCTCAGTTGAAGATTGCAGCAACTGGCTGGAGAGTATCGCAGTTGCCTTTTGTCCCAGTTCGGTATAAACTTTCAGGTCCTGAAGTGCCTGTCTTTCGCCCAATACGAGTAGGCGCCTCAGAAATCCTTTGCTGGGCATGCCGCAGGATTGTAACTCCCTATTTATCATTTATTCCATCTTCTAGCAGAAACAATAGATAGTAGATATAGATCTGATGGCTGTTATCGCTGAAAAGTCAGCTAAAAACTAGATATCGCCCCAATACCTTACGATAAACATGAAGGTTCTGATTTCGGTGGATGCCGAAGGGCTGCAGGGGATAACATTCGGAACGCAGGTGCTGCCTGGACTTGGTTTGTATCAGGAGGGAAAGGATGCAATGACGGATTCTGTCAACGCAGTAGCGGAAGGCGCCTTTAAAGGAGGTGCCACATCGGTAACTGTGGTGGATTCCCATGACGGCAATAGAAACATACCAACTTCCAGGATAATGCGTGAAGCAAGGCTTATCTCAGGATGGCCGAAGGAACTCAGCATGGTTGAAGGAGCAAGAGATGCGGATATCCTTTTCATGATAGGTTATCACAGCCGCGCAGGCACTTTAAACGGGATCCTTGATCACACCTATTCCACGAACGTCCACAGGTTATGGATAAATCGAAAGGAAACGGGAGAAATCGGCTTGAGCGCCGCTGTGGCAGGCAAACTTGGTGTCAGGGTAGGACTGGTGGCGGGAGACGCGGCTGCCGTGAACGAGGCGCATGAAATCTTCAAGGATTGTGAATTTGCAGTGCTCAAGAAAGGTCTATCAAGATATTCTGCCAATTCATTATCGTCGGAAATGGCCCTGGAACTGCTTGAGGCTTCCGCGGAAAAGGCTGTCAAACACCATGGAACCCTGTACAAAGTCAAGGAACCCGTAAAAGTCTCTGTGGAATTCCAGAATTCAGGTATGGCTGACAATTGCATGCTTCTTCCTGATGTTATAAGGAAGGATGCGTACACAGTTGAAATAGAAGGGAGCGACATGATCAATGCATACAAGCTTTTCAGGGTTCTCGTATCACTTTCATCCTTCTATCACGGAGACTACTGAGTCAATATTTCTTTTACTTTGGTAAATATTTTCAACTCGCACAGGAGCTTCATTTTTAGCCAATGTTCCGCTTTCATCGCTTGTTTGGAATATAGTAAAAGGAAAGTTCCGACTTTGCCCTAAAGAAGAAAGTGAAATATTCAACCAATACATGCATCATTGAAATTGACTTCAATACTATTCTTCGTTACCGTGTTCGTAGCTGTCTTTTCCGTGTTGAACCCGATAGGTGCAATACCTACGCTTATGGCACTTACTGAAAACTATACACCGGCAGAAAGAAAGCGTGTTATAAAACGAAGCATCACTATTGCAGGAGGAGTAGTCATAGCCTTCATGTTCATCGGAATTTACATATTTAGTGTGCTTGGGATAAACCTTTCCGATTTTGAGGTCGCAGGCGGCATTCTTCTTTTCAAAGTAGCCTTCGATATGCTTCAGGGAAAGACATCGAACACGAAAATGACTTCTGCGGAGGAGCAGGATACTATTTCAAGGGAAGCTGTCGGGGTTGTTCCGCTGGGAATGCCGCTACTGGCAGGACCAGGCACAATAACAACCACAATGATCTACTTTAACCTCACATCAAACAGCTTTGGCGATAAGATGTTTGTTCTTCTTGCGGTTATTCTGACTTTAATTGCCGCATTCGTTATACTCAGGTTCTCCACCATTCTTTTCAAACGCCTTGGAAAAACCGGATCGCTGGTCATATCCAGAATAATGGGTCTTCTTCTTGCAGCAATTGGAATAGGTTTCATAAGTCATGGAATATTTGGAATATACCAGCAGCTAATATAAACTGAAAATTGACCTGTACTGCTTAACAGTCATCTGCCCTTGTGCTGTTTTACCTGAACCTGACGCATAGACGAAGTCGGAGATGAAATATGCCGCAACTGCACGCATAAAACCGCTTTTCCCCATAGGCGAAAAGCATAGTGGCCGGTCCATCCCGTCATATTCAGTTGCTATCATAAGTATGTCTGAAAGAAGGTCCTGCCTGTTCTCGTAAGAAATGCCAAGTTTTACAACATCCGGTCTGCTGGATAGAAGTCTTTCCAGAAGTTGCCGTGACATGGATGCATGATCGCCATGAAAGGAGGAGAATCTGCAGCTTCTTCCTGACTTGATTCCAGGAAGACGCATGTCAACATCTATTGCGGGGGCGTTGTTGTCTATAGCGATTCCATAATACCTTTCGGCTTCTTCGGCGTTCTCCGTCCTGTAGGTGAAAATATAAGTAAGTTGCATTGAATCCAGAGCTGAGAGCAGGTTTTCAAGATCCCTCTCGGACCTTGCAGGAATCAGGTCATAACGGATCTCAACCAGATCTGCTCCTTCCTTCTTTTTCTGGAGTGCCTTCAGCAATGATTCAGATGTTATGGCTTTATAAGATGCTATAATTGCGGGTTTCCCGCGTTCTACCGGTACTTTTCCTATCCTGATGGACGACCAGTTCTTATTCATGTAAGATTATGCCGGAACTGGATAATAATTTATATTCACTTCATCCCTTACGATCAAGTGGCAATGTTCAAGATGACAATGGTTTCTGCTCCGTCAAGAGTCCTTGATGCGGATCTCGACAGGACAATAGCGTATTTTCTGTCAGATATTGGATATATCCCACGCCTAAAACCGGATACGGATTACAGCCAGATATCCCAGTCAACCTATTTCAGGCTGTTCAAGGAATGTTTCCTTATGAATTCAGACAGGTTCTGGACCGGCGATGAGCTGATGTCTTATCTCAAGACAAGCAGGACCACTCTTTACCGGCACCTGAACAAACTAAAGGCAATGGATCTTCTGGAAGAGTCGCAGGACGGCAAGACGAAGAGGTACCGGCTCAGATCAGGCGATCTCCTCAGGGCTTGGAGTTGGGTGGAAGTAAACATGAAGATGGCCATGGATAATTACAGGAAGACGGTTGAGCACATTTCCAGATTGATCCAGAAAAACTGATCACTTTCTCCTGAAACTCATTAGAGGATCATTGCAAAAAATTTATAGATAGTAGAGCATCATTTGACGTTCCAGTTTGAGTGAAATTTCAAAGATTCTGAGAGGGTTGGGAATACGAATGGACATGATTGAGATCAAGAAAGGTGGAAAATACAGGGTACTATCGGCCAGTGGAGATGATAATCCAATTATAACAGAAGGAGAGTTTGTTGGATATACAGTTCTTGGTGAAGAAGGAGCAATAGTCTTCAGGGTGAAGGAGAAAGAGAAAACCTTCCTGCGCATGATTCCCGTCGGCGGCGTTTTTTCAATAGAATTCGACAACGAGGACCTCCTTAAAGTCAAGGAAAAGCCCGACGAACACGATAAAACAAACTACATCAACTAGATCAGCAGATCTTTTCGTGAACCGGGCCATGTTGCGTTAGCGTGCTTCGGTAGAGTGCGGGCCTTTCCAGAAAGATCGATCCTCCAAGTTCACCAACTGACCCCAACCATCTTTCAATATTCATTGGCTTTCTTGCCCGCGCAATGGTGATGTGCGGAATGAACTTCCTATCATCATGGAAATGCAGGAATTTGCAAATCCTGTTATGATATTCCGGAAGGTTCTCATTATCAGCGACGAGCGCAACTACTCTTGCACTCTTGTTGGATGGCAGCCCCATAATCCTCGCCGGCTTCACGACCAGATCGTCGAATCCGCTTTTTTCCAGAATTTCGCAGATCTCGCGAGCGCGCTGCTCCGTTATATCTCCCAGAAATACCAGGGTAAGGTGAATGCTCTCTGCGCCCGGGAAACGAAAGTTTCCAGAGTCCAGTCCTTCCTGCATCATAGCAATTTGATCTGGTTCAGCCACGTGCATTCCAATGAAGCACCTCATCTCGTTCATGATATGTTCAATTTATATAACCAGAACCGATTTCAGTATAATGTCTAACGTTCCTGAAAACCTAAAATATACAAAGACGCATGAATGGGTCTCTATGAATGGAAACGTTGCCACAATAGGTATTACGGACTATGCGCAGCACCAGTTAACCGACATAGTGTTTGTGGATTTCCCAAAGATCGGAGAAGCCAAGAAAAAAGGGGCAGTGCTGCTCACAGTTGAGTCGGTAAAGTCAGCTGAGGACGTATTTTCACCGGTCGACGGAGAAGTTTCCGAGACGAACAAGATTCTTGTGGACTCTCCGGAACTGCTGAACAAGGATTCATATAAAAACTGGATGGTAAGGATCAAGGTCTCTTCACCGCCAACTGACCTTCTTAGTCCTGCAGATTACAGGAAACACATCGGAGAGTAGATACGGATAGAAGGGACTCCTATTACTTCAGGGCGAAACAGAAGAATTTTAGGAGCAGGGCGGCCTTCAAGCTTGAACAGATCCAGAAAGATTATGGCATCATTCACCGCGACGGCGCGGTTCTCGAGATAGGATCCTCGCCCGGCGGCTGGTCTGAAGTTGTTGTAAGTATAACGCAAGGGCCCATTCTTGCCCTGGATTTGGCAAAAATGGGTCAAATACCCGGGGTGCATTTTATCAAGGCAAACATATTGCGGCCAGAGGTCGAGAGCGATATAAGGGCATTTCTCGTGAACTCGGGCAGGCAATTTTTCCAGGCGATTATCTCTGATGCCATGTCGAGGACAACGGGGCATCACGATATTGATCACTCCGCATCCTGCATGATAGGAGAAAGAGTGATGCAACTCTGCCAGGTTTTTCTAGCCGAGAACGGCAATGCCCTCTTGAAGCAGTTTCAGGGCGACATGACGCAGGGATTCAAGAGAAAGTGGGAGAGATATTTTGATTCATCTAAGATTGTCAAGCCAAAGGCATCCAGGGATTCAAGCTCAGAAATTTATGTCCTATTCAAGGGCTTCAGGAGACTGGTCAGTTGAAAAGTTTTCCTTAATGTATGCAACGAAGTTCTTGTGGAACTCATAATCCAGTACAATAGCGATCCGTTTTTTCTCCTTGTTCTCCTTTAAATAGGCGACGGCATTATTCTCAATCGACACCAGGCGCTGCTCATCCACTCTCGATAACCCCCTGACCTTGTTGATAAGGAGGTTCCATTCCTCCACAAAGTCCTCTGCGGTTTCCGACTTGAATGAATGCCTCATTATAAGCCTCTTCCTTACTGAGTGACGGACGAGGTCAAAAGCATGCACATTTTCCGTGTATGTCTTCGAATACTCCTCTTCTTCCATGTCAATCCCATGCACGTCCACGGAGAAATGCCTTGCATACTTTATCGGCTCCATATATATGGGGGGCGGGACCATGACTTCCCCATACTCTGAAAGCACTGTCCCATAGATCAGTTCATAATCAGAAAGCGTTATCTCGTACGGTTCTTCCATGAATTTCTCAAGCGCTTCTATCGACTCTTCGGGGATTGAGATCAGAATCAGTTCAGGTCGGAAAGACTGAAGTTCATCCTGCAGCCTGTTTCCCTCGCTTATAAGTCCCTTCACTCCGCCAAACACAAGAAGTTCGGATCCATTTTGCATGCGAATTTCATCAATCATCTATTATCCGCTTTCTTTCGTAATAGATCAACAAGACTCTCCTTGTCGCCCGCATTCACTATATCATCCTTTTTTATGACCGGGACGCCAGCAATTGTTGTTTTCTCGGTATTTGCCTTCGTTACCACCATGGCATAGTTCTCGAAGAGCTCGGATAAACTGGCAATTGCTCTAGCTTTCCGGTAGTTATTCAGTTCATCGGCCAGGCCCATTATTATCTGATCCGCAGTCACATCCGTAGCCATTGCATCGAATGGCGTCTTCCGGAATGGATACATGCTGAATCCTATTGATTTCATCAACTGGAGCACAGCGCTGTAGAATTCATTGACAAAAAGATCATGGTTCTCGTCAACTGGTATGTCTTCAAGGTGCTTCATGAGGTTGATCCTCTTCTTGAGGTCAACAGCGAAAATATGCTGGAGCCTGTTGAAAACATCAAGGGTTGCAGCAGACCCTGATTCGTAAAGGGAAATGCTCCTTCTTGAAACACCGACGGTACTAGAAACGTATCCTATAGAGTACCTGTGTTCCTCCCTTATCTTCCTTAGTGATTCGCCGTTTATTGAAACGTAATATCCTCCATGTGCAGAAAATATGTAAGGGCTCTCACCGTCAAGGTATGCAATGTATGTTTCATACGTCATTATGGGAACTTCATGCCTGAAATAGATAATTCCATCCTCAAGCGATCCATTGCTTGCCCTGTTTCCTATAACTATTGCTATGCAGCCAAGTATCCTGGATACACTCATCAGGTCCCTGGCACCTTCTTCACGCATTGTATCTATATTATAAAGGATCTTGATGAGATATTTCTCATCCCCTCTTCTTGCAGCAATGTCAAATGTGGAAACCCCATCCAGATCTGGTTCTGCGAATTCAAGCCCCCTGTTCCGCAACTGAACCATCAATTCCTTTAAAAGGAACTTTCTAAAATCTTCCACTGCTCTATGTATTAATCGCAGTATATAAACATTATCAGATTCTGACGGTCTCCGTGGTTTCCTGCTGCAACGGGCTTGACATTTTGTTTGGACATACTACAACCTCACATACCTTGCATAAATAGCTAGGTGAATCAAGATCAGGCCTGGTTACGCGTATCTTCAGCACGCCTTTCATTCTAGCAAGATCTTCTATTTCCTGCTCCTGCAAAATATTCCTTATGACGGCCCGTATGAAGCTCTTCTTCTTTCCGTCAGTTCGCGAAAGAACTTCTGTTACGTTGATGGATCTGCTTGCAATGAAATTACTGAATTCCGTGAATACCTTCTGGAAAAGACCGGTAGCTATGTCGATCTCTATGACCTGGTTGCCAATGAGAGGCGCAATCTGGCTGCAGTCAACATCTGACACGACATTTGCCATAATAGTCGCAATAACATGATTGGACTCTATCTGCCTGATGGTTTCATACACTGTTCTTCTATTTACGCTGAAAGCTTTCGCGACTTCAGATGTAGGTATTTCAATTGGACCTACCCAGAACCTGCCTGCACGTACGGAGATACCCATATTGAAGAGCCCTTCCACAATCCTCTTCCGTGAAGGACTATCCCTGAAAACATTCTCAATCAGGATCTGCATTTCCAAACTTCACTAAGCTCATTTTATTTTCATATAAATAGATGAGTGATTGTATATCTTACGTGGGGCAAGATCAGGATGCTGCAATCAGGAAACATTCTCCTTTGCTATAATGAAACTAGCGAAAATATAACTATCTGTTAAAAATCATCGCAAGGGAAGATTGGAAAACAATTTTGAGCTGAGGAGCTACCAGGGTGAAATAATCTCATTTATTAACGAGTCACTGAAAGGAAATATCGGTGTTGCGATTGAATCTCCCACAGGATCCGGGAAGACACTAATGGGTCTTCATGGCGCGCTTAAATTTGCTACTGAAAAAGGTAAAAAGATCTTATATCTTACCAGAACAAACTCCCAGCAGGAGCAGGTGATAAGGGAGTTAAGGCGTATATCGATGGACCTCAAAATACATGCAATGCCAATGCAGGGCCGTCACAATCTATGCCTGCTGTATCGGGAGGTGGAAGGGCACCAGGACTTCAGCTCTGAATCGCTTTCGAGGTTCTGCAGACTTCGGAAAAAGAAAGTGCTCGAAGGCGATCCTGACGCATGCAAGTACTATAACTACGATGTATGGTCCGAAGAAACAAAGAACTACATTTTTTCCACTATTCCATTTGCTGAAGAGTTCCTGGATTACGGATCGGACAACATAATCTGCCCGTATGAATCACTCAAGAGGGCACTTCCCGAAGCAGACGTTGTCCTTGCCCCTTATGCAAGCTTCCTCAATCCTGCTATCGGTGAGAGATTTCTACAGCACTGGGGAGTTTCTCGCGACGATCTTGTCCTGATTCTGGACGAGGCGCATAACCTGCCTGATCTTGCGAGAGACATGTCTTCTTTCGACATATCAATCAGGCAGATCAACTATGCAGAGAACGAGGCACGGGATCAGGGTGACTTCCTGCTCTACCAGAAATACAAGTCGTCAGATGTTCTGGAAATGACAAGATCGGCCATTATATCGCTTGTTAATGAAAAGATCGGGGAAAGCGACGAGGTGAGGATAAGCTTTCATGACCTCATAGAGACTATAATGGTGCAGAACAGGATTTCTTCGCAGTTATTTCACGATCTTGTTAACTACATGGAGCTATTTGGCGAATCCATTGCCGAAAAGAGGGAAAGGGAAGGAAAGGTTCCACGCTCCAGCGTCATGAGTGTTGCCATCGCACTGATGAAGTGGGAAATGATAAACGAGAACACATATGTTGCTATTTTATCCAGAAATGCAGAGGGCTCTGTTTCCGCATTCTGTCTTGACCCGTCACAGCTCCTCGCACCACTGCAGCAATCCAAGACCATACATATGTCTGGAACACTATCTCCGATTAGCGTTTACCTTGATCTTATAGGATTTAGCGGAATTCCGCACAAGAGAATCAGCGAAATATTTCCTGCAGAGCGAAGAAAGGTCATCTACTATAACGGTGTCACGACAAAATTTGATGCATTCAACGACGAGGAAGCATCAAAAATGCATGATTTGATTGATGACATTATAGCAAGAACCAACAGGGGCACTATCGTATTCTTTCCGTCTTACAGCGCAATGAAGAAGGTTTTCGGCAGCGGTTTTTCTTTTCCCGTCCTTATGGAGGAAAGAGAGCTTTCCCAGCCGGATGTTTTCGCCCTGGTGGGAAAATTCCGCAAGACCAGGAGGCCATTGCTGGCTGTTTCTGGCGGCAGGTTATCGGAAGGACTTAATTTTCCCGGAAATCAGCTGGAAGTAGTCATAGTGGCAGGTATTCCTTATCCGCGCCCGGATGCCAAAAACCGGGCACTGCATGACTATTATGAAGCCAGGAACGGGAAAGGATGGGAATATTCGGTCAAGTATCCAACCTCAGTGAAGATCAGGCAGGAAATCGGAAGGCTGATCAGGAGCTCTTCAGATATAGGTATAGGCATTATATTGGATAAGCGCGCCTCCTACTTCAGGAAGGAAATTCCAGGAATGACACTTGCAGAAAATCCAGCAGCAGAAAGCGAAAATTTCTTCCTCAGCTTTTCTGAGACGCCTCACAATGATGAGCCTTGACTACAAACGTTATAATTGACTTTGATATCCTCAGAAAATGGAATCCCACATAGGTTCTGCGATCAGTTCACTAAAGGCAAAGATAAACGCAGCCTACGTGGGAAAATGGGTTTTCATAGGGAGTCTTATTGGAATAATTGCTGGAATAGGTGCTATAATCCTCTATACCCTGATCAATGTGTTCAACAACCTGATACTGGTAGAAATCACCGGATTTTCTGTACCCCGGACATATGGTGGGACTACCTATATTTTAAGCCTATCACTGATGCAAAGGCTCCTTATACCGGTATCGACAGTGCTAGGAGGACTGCTTGCCGGCTTCATAGTTTACAGATTTGCACCTGAAGCAGAAGGGCATGGAACAGATGCAGCAATTGATGCCTTTCATAACAAGGAGGGCAGGATCAGGAGAAGGATTCCGGTAGTCAAGACAGTTGCCTCTGCAATAACTATCGGCTCAGGAGGGAGCGCCGGGAGGGAGGGACCTACGGCACAGATTGCTGCAGGTTTTGGATCTTTTATCGCTGATGCATTTGGCATGGATGATCATGACCGAAGGATAGCAATGGCCGCTGGGATAGGAGCAGGTATAGGAAGTATATTCCTTGCGCCCCTGGGTGGGGCAATTTTATCAACAGAGATCCTGTACAGGAAGGACTTTGAAGTTGAGGCCTTAATCCCGTCAATCATTGCATCATTCGTGGGATACCTGATCTTTGGAGCCACTCTCGGGTACAGGAATAGCCTGTTCCTGATCCCGACAGGCGGAATTACAGGTTTTCGTTCACCTGAATCTTTGCTTCTCTATCTTATCCTCGGAATAGTTGCAGGACTCGTAGGTAAATTTTATGTCGTCTTCTTTTACGGCATTCAGCGGTTATTCTCGAAAATGAAACGAATCTCCAGGTACTTCAGGCCAGCTATAGGTGGGCTTGTTGTAGGTATTATTGCAATATTTATCCCCGAGGTCCTCGGCCTCGGCTACGGCTGGATACAGCTAATATTTTACGGAAACCTAGCTTTTCCGTTCTGGATGCTGCTTATTATCGTACTGGCAAAGATAGTTGCCACATCTTTTACGATAGGATCGGGCGGATCCGGAGGTGTATTTGCCCCCGGAATGGTTATTGGAGGATTTCTTGGAGCCTCAATTTATGGTGTTTTCTCTCCTTTCTTCCCGACAGTGAACGTTATTGATCTTACTGTAGTGGGAATGATTTCATTCTTTGGCGGTGTTTCAAAGGCTCCGGTCTCCATAATAATCATGGGGACAGAGATGACAGGCGGTTATTCTCTATTCTTTCCACTAATGCTTACAACGCTTGTTGCCTATTTTGTATGCGGTGACAAGTACTCAATATACAGCAAGCAGGTCGACAACAGGGCCGCATCTCCCGCCCATGCAATGGAATATGAGAAGCCGGTCCTGGATGAAGTGAGCGTTCTTTCGGCTGTCAACACTAACTATCCTTATGTATCTCCGGAAACAAATCTTCTGGAAGCGGTTTCCAAGATCAGGGAGACCAAGACAAAAAGCGTTGTTGTTCAGAAAGATGGGAAGTTGATCGGACTCCTTTCGATAGAGGATATTGACATGAACAAGGACCTTTCAAAAGTCAAGGCATGGGAAGTGCTCAATCCAAATCCGCCAAAAGTAAATACGTCAGCGAACGCCCACCAGGTCTTTGACTTGCTGAGCAGGAGCCCCCTTGGAAAGGTCGTTGTAACGGACGACAAAGGGAAGGTTGTCGGAACCTGCGGTCTTTATGAAATTGCGGATGCTTACAACAGGGAAATAAGGAAGATAAAACACGAAAAGACCGATATTAAATGATGCTTGAAAATGTGAAAGCATCATTCAACTTTTGTCGCATCATCAGGTTCAGAAGAGCTTTTCTTGAGCTCTTTCCTGAACTTTTCCAAATCTCTAGCCCTTACTTCAAGTATGAATGGACCGACATAATTACAATCATCACATTTATAGACAGCACCAATCAGGCCTCCTGCTATCCAGTTGATATATACTGAACCGCATTTAGGGCAGATCTTGACCTGTTGAGTTCCATCCATCATTGCTCATATTACAACGCTGAGAATAAACATCATGCCTTCTCAACCTTTACTATTGAGATCCCCATCCAACTTATAAGGATAAAGGTTAAGAACATCTGTTTCACGAAGCCCTATTACCAGCCATTTGCTCATTTTTAAATTGAAGAGAAAAATATATTCTGTCTGCTGGATTCATAATCTTGAAACCATGAGCACCGAAGATCTATTGATGAGTCAGATCCACATTCAAAATGACCTGATATCAGTAGACCTTTCATGCAGAATGGAGTGCTGTTTGAATGAGTGAACTTGTATCTGATCAGGGAAAATGGGCTCAGAAGATCGAGCAAAAGGAATTTGAGGGTGGAGTTCAGGAAGTTCTTATAGAAAGGATCCTGGATAACTTTGAAGTCAGCCTAATCGAAAATAAAAACTGAAATATCGGCTGCTCGTCTGTATTTATTAAGAAGTTTTTGATGTAGGGATATTAAAGGTCATTTCTATAGTAAAAGGGAAACCTATCGTAACTTCAGTATCACTAACGCCAAGGTTTAGCGCAAGTTTATGAATTAAACCCTTGATATCTGAAAAAAACCTTAGAAGGGGAGCAGCAATGAAAGGCCTCACCCTTGCAACGACCACCGCGAACGACAGTAACGTAGCCAATCTCTCATGCGCATCCTCTGCTGCGCTGTCAAGGAGGCTGTCAATTTCTGTAATTTCCTGTTTGAAATAATCTCTCCAACTGTTTATATTAAGCCCAGTGAGCTTACGCAACTCCAGTTCGCCGGATACCTTCCATCTTTCAAGGACCTCCTTTATCGCACTGAAATCTTCCATTGCATTGCAGGACGACTGACCTGATAAATTTATTGTGCCTTAGGCATAGAACGTCGCTGCATTATCTTGTTATATTGCGCAATCTTTCACCAAGTGAACAAGGGAAACTCCTAGGTTTAGCAGCAAGACTTAAGGTTTAGCGAACACGAAATCCCCGACTTCGAGAGTAGGAAATATGCTCAGGCTATCTTATGCAATGTATGTAAGCAACTCGTACGGGCAAATAATAGAACCCGGAACTTTCAATGGAGACTATACATCTTCCAAAAAATTATCGGCAAAATTTGTTTGAAATGATCTATAACATATACGCTATTGTTAGGCAAGGACGCTAAAATGCGTTATTATAACATTAGCTGTCCATGTCTTCAGGATTTTCCAATAAAGGAAGATGAGATTTAATTATTGCGCGAGAGCCTTTAGTTGCGCAAGAAGTTCAGTCTCGACATGCTTTGTCCATAACATTTCAGGCACATCAACTGCTATGAAAATATCAGAAAGAAGCAAGAATTCAATAGCAGTAATCGCGAGATTTTCCCCAAGCTTTCCAACACCCACATGCACATCCATATTACCTGCATTTTCCTTAAACATAAATGTGAGGGCCCTGTCTGCCGCAATAATATCTCTTAAGAAGCCTGCTTTCTGGGCTTGCAAAACTGCTTGGTCATTTTCAACTCTGCTCTGTGTTTTCCATCCTGAATCTTTGAGGTATTGCTCAAAAGCTGATGTTAAGCTGTTTACGTCTTTGGAAGTTTGTAAAACCAGATTCTTTTTGAATATCTCCATAATACACCACCGTAATCATTTTATTTAACAGTTTACTCTATATTGCGAACATCCCTCATTATATGATAATAAAAAACTGCTTTCACTTTTTTTCCAGGAGCATTGTCTTCAACCCTATCTTCATGTTTTATCATGGAATGCACAGGAAACGAGTTTCGGAACTAATGCATAGAAATAATAAATCTCTCCCTTCCCAACAAGGAATCTACACAGGACTCTTAATGGAAAATCGTATTCCTTTTATCTCCATAATTCGTCTTAAAGGGATCCAAGAGGGAGGGTGTTAAATATCCGTAGACAGGCAAAGCTTAGAATTGTCAGTCTTGGAACGGCATATAAACTCGGTAACTGGTTGTGTCACTAATATATACTAATACATAATTCATATCCTGATGCCTGATCCTCTACCAGCACCAGATGAATTCGATGCTGAATCGAAAGCTTACTTCGGCAATCTGGAAAGCAAGGCTACAAGAAATACTAAGGGCGTGGTAAAACAGGATGCCGTTGTTGCAGATATCCGTTCCCTGATGTCTCGTGGGAAACGTGGATATTACCTTGTAAAGTCTTATGCACTAGATGAAATGAAAGAAATACTTTTTGAGTCATGCAAACAACTGAATTCTATGGGTTTGAGGCCTGAACTTGTTCCAAATCTTGAAAAAGCACTGCAAAAGAATGAATCAGGAGAGCCAAAAATACGTGTTATAACAGAAGATTACATAGATTTCTCTAATGCGAAAAACAAAGAAACAGTTGCACAGATCATAAACGGCAACGCTGGATTGCATTTGGACGGTGTCTTTCTTGTAATAGGTCTTGCAGAACAGACGTACAGAAAACTTGCAAATTCATCTCGCGAACTCCAAGTTTCTGGAGGAAATACTCCGAAATTCTACGAACTCATAAACGCAAATTCAGGCACTCACCGCTACTATACTGCTGCTATTATAGTGACTTTACTTTTCGGCTTAACTTACACTTTCTACGCAAGCAAGCTTTTTTCTGCAGGCTTTGAAAGCTTAGCAATCACATTTATAGTGCTGTGGTTCCTTGTTCCATTTATTTTTTTCATTTTGGTTAAAAAGGAACTTGGCCATCGCCAATTGTATGTCTTACCTCTAATCGCGGCATTTTTGGCTACCCTGATATCGGGTGGTATTCAGGGATCATCTTTGAGTTCGAGTGGCCCGTTTATCTATTACGGATATCCTTTCCTCTACTATGACTATTATCAGGCACAAGTCCCAAGAGGTGCCCTTTTTACGCCTAATTATTTGGTGTTTGGGTTCAGTTGGCCAGGTCTATTCCTTGACCTAATAGCATGGTTCTGTATATCAATAATCGCCACTGTCATTGCAGCCACTATATGGTCAAAATACGGTGGAAAGATGACATCAAAGACATCCTCTTTAATATAAACTCAAGAAGGCATGAAATGTAAAACCGCGACCCTAATTTTTTGATCTCTTAAAGCATGAAGACGAGTATACTTAAATTAAAGCTTACTTTTAAGGAAAATGCAATT
Source organism: Thermoplasmata archaeon (assembly GCA_049965275.1). GTDB lineage: Archaea > Thermoplasmatota > Thermoplasmata > Thermoplasmatales > Thermoplasmataceae > UBA582. The sequence goes on from JBMFWM010000001.1 coordinate 87,067, forward strand.
ACGAGTTATTACGGTCGACTGCGATTTGCAATAGAGCATGATCGAACGGGCTTAGTTTATTATTAAAGCGGGTAGGCAAATATATAGAATAGATTGCATTCCTTCATCATGGCATCATCCAGAAAGGTCACCGGAATTGTGGCCGCACTAATCGTAGTCATAATCTCGATACTCCTATTATATCTCTCTTACATTGACATAGGGAACAAAGAGGAGGCATTTGTTGTAATAGGGCTGATTGCGGTTCTTTTTGCCTTGATTTCGTATCTGATGCATGCATTTATCTCTCAGGTAAAGGTCGTTACCGCTTTTGTATGGACATATTACGCGTTTGGGGTTGCAAGCATGGTCTATGGAACAGCAATAATCAAGTTTGACGTGTTGTATCTCATCTTAGTGCTGCTTTTCGTTCTAGTATCTATTGCGTTTATTTATTGGAGGCTATCGACCATGATCTCTGATCCTGGGACAAAATAGTACGATTCTTTAGACTCTCTCAGGCATCCCCGTTTAATGTAAGTCAGAATACCCCAAAGGGGGGTGAAAAATAGATCATATAGAGAGACAGACTCTCCGCATGTCTGACTTATAGGTGAAATAACTTCTCCTACGTTTGTCAA
>JBMFWM010000002.1:0-69678 GCA_049965275.1 Thermoplasmata archaeon
CCGAGTTTCCTGGATACGACCATTCTGTGGGAAATCCCACTGAGATGTATTAAAAGAGGGAGCGGCGAATAAGCGGTAAATCGAGACATTTGACTCCAAAAATTTTCCATTTCCTACAAAGACGGCTGCTAAAAGTTCCTATTCTGCTTTACAGACGTCAAGAAAGCCATTTTGTTAGCGCAAAAGTAACTTTCTTATAATTTGATTCTTGAAGGGATGGGTTAGATATATGCCACTATGATAAGTAATCTTATTAGGGCTACTGTGAATTATCATCGAAAGCCGTGGATTTATTCACTGGATTGTGCAGTCATAGTACTGGCTCCTTCCATTCAGGAAGAGCCATAATCCTTTTATTTGACATAATCATGGAAAACAATGATCAATCTTTCTCGAGTATATGATAAGGAACAGACGGGCCCGGGCCTCAGGATACTAGTAGATAAATTGTGGCCGAGGGGATTATCAAAAACTGATCTTAAATTGGATAAGTGGGCCAAGGAGATTGCACCTTCTGACGAACTTAGGAAATGGTTTGGTCATGAACCTGCCAAGTGGGATGAATTCAAAGCCAGATATTTTGCTGAGTTAAATCTTAACCCAAGTACCGCTGACTTTGTGGAACTTTGCAGAGGTAAAAATGTCACTTTCCTCTATTCTTCCAAGGAGGACAGATTTAACAATGCAGTTGCCCTCAAAGAATACGTACAGAAAAAAATCTCAGATAAAGCAAGCAATTTAATATAATGCCTAATGGCAATAGGCTGCAGGAATAAAAATCGTACTACACATCAGGTAAGCTACGAACTTATCAGATGTCCGAGCTGACATGAAGGCTCTGAACTGTTAGAAATAAAATCGAGAGTTCATTCATCTCTGTCTAAGAAGATTGTCTTAGCAACTTCTGTATTGGATGATTGATCGGCAATGTCATATAGCCATGCAGTTGTTAACATATAGATACACGTCAACTTCCCTTATTCTTCAGGAGTGATGCGAAAGCACCAATGAAGCTTAGAACAGCTGAGATGATCATCACTATGCGGAACCCTTCCGAGAAGCTGCTAAAATATGCTAATATCTATTAACGGGCTGACAATATTTGCTTTATGTTAATTCCAGTGGCTAAGAATGTTTTCAAGTGGAAATCGAATGATCCGGAGCTTGGGATTGAGCAGGTAGGTCATGTCCTGATATCTTCTGGAAACGTTGCTGCCATAGATCCTCCAATGGTACCTGGACTTGGGGATGCATTGAAAATTCTAGGGGAGCCAGTAGCGGTTATCTTGACTAACTTTTCGCATATCAGGGGAAGTACAATGCTTGCAAGAACGCTGGGCGTTGATATCTATATACCGGATTTGAGAGGAACTGAAAGAAGAAAACCGGAAGAGGAGATAAGGCTGCATCATCTTGAAGAAGGAGTGAAGTATGGACCAGGCTCTAAGCTTCCAGTCGGCTTGAAGCCATATAACATAAGACCCGAGGCTGAAAAGAATCTACCTTTACTGGATGAGATGGTTTTGCATTTTGAAGATATGCTTATAGTGGGTGATTCGGCCTGGGGTTCAGATGGAAAGTTAATCTTGTTCCCAGGACACTTAATGCCTGATCCAGATGGAAACAAGAAGGAAGCCGTAAAAAACAGCCTCTCGAAGATTGTCAGGGAAACTGGAGCAAAGTCTCTCCTGAGTGGTCATCAGGATGATCTTATTGGCATCCTGCAGGAGCAATTCTGATTCTATAAGCTTTTGAAAACATTCCATTTATTATCGCAAGTAATGCCTGCAGGCTATGAATAAATCCGCAATGCGCTATGTTCATTCTTATCCATGATCTTTGGCATTTTTTCCGCAGTTAACATGTACCTCAAAAGACAGTAAAAATACTTTAACCGAGAAATGATGTTTTGATTCGCTGCATAGATATGCCCGTTACCGAGACGCAACTGATCCTGATTATCCTGCTTGATACCATTACATCATTCTTTGTAGGTGCAATAATAGGTGGGAACCTCGTAAGATTTCCATTCAGGACGCACAGTTTTGTCGGCCTGGAAAGCATTATTGGGAGAAGATGCAAGGTAAAGCGGATTTCAGGTAATAGAATAGAGGTTGTCGTAAACTCCCAAATATGGGCTGCGGCTCCAGCTCATGAAGGAGAACAGTTTGCCCCCGGAGAAGTTGCCGTAATAAAGGGAATTGACGGGCTAAGATTGCAGATAGAAAAATTAAGGTAACACATGCTTATTGATCCATTGCATTAAGCATATTAGGCTATCTGCTATCGTAGGCTATGGTAAGCGTTTCTGCTATGGCTGCACTTGTTGTCATTGATGTTCAGAAGGGATTCGATGATCCGGTTTGGGGCAAAAGGAACAATCCTGATGCAGAGAAAGTCATGGAAGATGTTCTCAGAAAGTTCCGTTCAAACGGAAGAAAGGTCATACATGTGAGACATGATTCGCTAAACCCTGCTTCGCTTCTTAAAAGTGGGAAGCCTGGTTTTGAATTCAAACCAGAAGTAACACCGCTTGAACATGAGCCAGTTATAACAAAGCATGTGAACAGCGCTTTCATAGGCACCAGGTTGGAGAGTATGCTTCGCGCAATGGGGGATCCAGAAGTATATATCATGGGACTGACAACAGATCACTGCGTGAGCACAACTGCGAGAATGTCAGGAAACCTTGGATTCAAGACTTTCGTGATAAGAGATGCTTGTGCTGCCCATCAGAGGTTTCTGGACGGGAAAAAGGTCAGCCCCGACATGGTTCATAATATAAACCTTGCATCTATTAGCGGCGAATTTGCCCAGATTCCCTGGTCTTCGGAGCTTGAATTCTAGATATAAAGAGATGAAGTTTCAAGATATCATTGTTAGGAGAAAGAATCAGTTCTTTACTTTTATCCTGTCGCTAAATTTCTTTCTCAGCTTTGACACTTTAGGCGATATTACCATCATACAGTAACCTGCCAGCGGGTTCTTTGCATAATAGTCATGATGATAGTCCTCAGCAGGATAGAATTCCCTAAGCGGCTCAACCGTCGTAACTATCGGGTTCTTGAAGACCTTGTTCCTTGTCATTTCGTTGATGGTTTCTTCTGCAATTTTTTTCTGCGTTTCGTCTTTATACAGGATGGTGGATCTATACTGCGTACCGAAATCTGCGCCTTGTCGGTTCAGTGTTGTAGGATCATGTGTGCCAAAGAAAATCTCAAGGATTTCTTTAAGGCTTATCTCGTCGGGATCAAACTTGACCTTGACAACCTCGGCGTGTCCTGTATTACCCGTGCAGACCATCCTGTAATCCGGGTTTGGAACATTTCCACCTGCATATCCTGGCTCAACCTCAACAACACCGTTTATCTCCTTGAAGACAGCTTCAGTGCACCAGAAGCAGCCGCCTCCGAGAACTATTGATTCTGTGGTTGAAGGCATCTACTTTTCACCTCCAGGTATGAACCGGAGCGAAATCGAATTCACGCAATGTCGAGTATTCTTTGCAGTTAAGCGTTCACCAAGGAATACATGACCTAGATGCGCACCGCAGTTGGAGCATTCTATTTCGGTTCTCATTCCATCCGGGTCAGGCAGGCGCTTAACAGCTCCAGGGATCTCGTCATCAAAACTTGGCCATCCACAGTGGGAATTAAACTTGCTGTCAGACCTGTATAATGGGGCGTTGCATCTTCTGCATACGTAAGTGCCCTTTTTAAAGAAATCATCGTATTCGCCAGTGAATGGTCTCTCTGTCCCCTTGTGGACAATAACTCTTTCCTCTTCTTTAGTGAGCTTGTTCATTGATATCAATTCAAATATGCCTTCAAATTATATAACGCGTTCTCAAAATAGTTTTAAAAAAAATTGATTCGCTACTCCGGTCAAGCGTCCCAGCACACGGAATCATTATTCCGTTCTTGGAGCTAGCAGGAAGAGCCCTTTCATCAGCCCGGAACCGCCAAAGTTGAATTCTATGGTTAGAGGATAATCATCCTTGAAGCTAAGCTTGAGTGATTCGGAGGATGGAATCGACTTGACGAATTTCAGAAGGTATTCGAGCGGGTACAGGCTCTTTATCGTGCCACTGCATTTAATCTCCTTGAGCATGTCCTTTGGAATTGTCATCTCGGAATCCTCGGAATCCGAAGCGGATCTCGCCGTGAATTCTTCAGGAGAAAGAGTGAACTTGATTGCGTCAGATACGTCCTCGGCTGCCTTCAGCCCACGCTCGAAATCAACCCTGCCGATGACCAGGAAGGATTCAGATGATATTTGGGGTATCTTTGGTACCGTTACGATACTGTTGTCGAGAAGCGTTATGCTTTTGCTCACCGTGCCAAGCTCAAATTTCAGCTTGTCGTTTGTCTTGCGCACGAAAACATTGTCGTTTGATCCGGCGAGCTTTAGCACGTTTTTGAGTTTTTCAAGATCCAGCGCAATCTCCTCATCTGAATCAATCTGATACTCTACAAATGCTTCCCTTGGAACCTCTGCGTTGATCATCGCAACATGTGCAGGATCCACAACCCTCACGAGCATTCCCGCCTTGTCGAATTTGAATTTAGCTTCTCCCACAACCGTATTGAGTAGATCTGCAAGTTCTCGCAGGTTTTTAACTGAAATATTGAGTGCTGTCATTTGATTTACACCTATCCGGATTGCAGAGAATCAACATGATGATTAATAATTCTTTTCATAGAAGGAACGGCAAAGCGGCTATGTCATCAGTAAAGAGGCTTATAAAGAATGCCTGTCTCGGCACTGAGTTCAGAGGCTTCGCTGTTGCATTCCACGTTGTACTGCCTTGCAAGCCTTCTTATAGTCGATTCCCTGTTTTCCCACCACTCCCGCCTGTCGAGTGTCTTCATGGAGGAACTCCATTCTGGACCAAGACTTTCGTCCAACATAGACTTCGCTCCGCTGTAAGGATTGAGAAGATCGTAAATAACCCTGATCTTCAGGTCTGATGCTATGGAAATAAGAGCTTCGATCGATTCGTCAGAATCATTGATTCCAGGAATAATTGGCCCGAGAAACATCCAGGTCTTGTTCATATTTCTGCTGAGTTCGCGCAGAGTCCTTATCCTTGCATCCGGGAGCGGTGACTTCCTGTCTATGAGTCTTGATATATCCTTGTCGGGTGTTGCTAAGCTGACACCTGCATCAACGCCTTTCTTGCCTCTTAGAATATCGAGATCTCTCAGCACAAGGGGAGACTTTGTCTGGATTGAGACCCTGAAACCGTTTGCCAGAAGCAGCGCAACTGCCTTTCTGGAAAGCATGTATTTTGCCTCTATTGGCTGATACGGGTCGGTAATGGTGGATATACCGACGAGCCCTCTTCTCTTGCTCTTGATCTCTCTTTGCAGTACTTCAATGATGTTAGTCCTCACCCTTACTGTATCGCCCCAGGTGGCTGCGGATTCGCCCGGCGTGATATCAGCAGCGTAGCAGTACCTGCAGCCATGGGCACATCCAAGATATGCATTGAAAGCATAATCCAGTTCTGCCATTCCCGATCTGTTTAGGGCTGACTTTGCCTTCACTTCCAGCACATTCATATCCTTCACGCCGCAATATACCGATCAAGGGAGCCTGCTTTGAGGTACCTGTATATTGTGGACTTTGAGAGCCACTTGTCTACAGGTATCTTCATCTGGGTCTTCAGGTAAAGAATACAACTTTCGATGTCGTCTAACTGCATGGGTTTACCGTTGAACATTTCCCTGAGGTTTTCGCGCACGTACCAGACACCGACCGGGAGGTTGAATCCTGGGTATATCTCTCTCCACAAGAGCGGAATTGCCATCCTCTTCCTCTTCAGCATATATTCAGTGGCGGCAAGTCTTGAAGCATAATAACAGCCGCCGATTCCTGGGTAGTCCTTCCTCCCGTTGTAACCCTCATAATCGATCTCGACCTCAGCATCAGATCCCCATGTATTCCATGTGCTGCCGGGAAACCATGCTTCTCCCCATTCATACTGCCAGTTTCCAGGCACCATTATTCCCATGAAGAGATTTCCGCTTGTTTTTCGCACAAAGACTTCGAACTTGTCGATCGTCTCCATGCCCTTCAGTGTCTTCAGGTTGCGATCTGAAACGTTCTTGTCGACAGCAGTTATAGACCATCTGGTGGGAACCGCCCTGCGGTCCTCCTTTACACCGAATGCCCCTGTGCTCAGTATTTTCGAAAGTCGGGATACATCAATTCCTCTGCTATAGAGATCATAGATAGCATTGACTGCCCGCAGATCGGTATCGTTGAATGCTCGCTCAACGTATGGTTCTATTTTCACGTTTCCATATGATATGTTCTTAAGCGGAGCTGCAGGACCCATCGGGGGAGTATATTCAGAAAGCACTATTTTCGATGAAAGCATGCTCTTGCTGAAAATCATCTCCATATCGACGGGCTTGCTTGCCATGGATAGAAGCTGGGTGTCAAGAAACTTGCTGTCGGGAGAGGATGCATTTTTCACCGATACTTCCATTCCACCCCTCAACATTGAGAGGCGCATCGAGAGAAATTTTTCCATGTCCATTTTCATCCAGTCCTTGGGTGTCTCATAACTTCCGGTCTCTCCGAATTCCGGAGGAGTAGAAGGATAAACCTTGATCTTTGGATAACCGAATCTGCCAACAAAAACAGATGGCGGAGATGATCCCGATACCGCATTCTTTATCTGCCTCTCGAATTTGGGTGTTACCATTGTACTGACAAGTATCGGGCAGTATGAGAGGCCGCAAAGATTCTTGGCAGACCTGCACTTAATGCAGAGCGATGCAGGTATATTGAAAGAGGTCTTGAATTGCATCCGCTTACCCAGTCAGATTCTTGTAATAAAGGTTTCTTTGCGATCTGCATTTTGCCTTATGTCTGATGAAAGTTAAGTTTGGTTGAATATATTCCTTGGAAGCGTCATGGATACAACGAAATTTGGTTCATCCACTATCTCCGAGACCTTCAGGTTACCGGCTACACTGCACAGCACATATGCTTCCTCGGGGTCCAGGCCATGCGTTCTTACCAGATCGTCAATCATCTCCTCCACAGCTCTGATGGCGGCCTGTTTCAGGCTTCTGGATATTCCTGATGTCATGATGGATTCTGGTTCCGCCACCGAAGGCACCCTTGCCCTTGGAAAAGCTATTTTTTCACCCTTGAGAACCCTGAATCTGACCATTGCCTCTGCAGGGGTCTCTATTGCCGTGCCGCAAACTTCACCGTCGCCCTGCGCTGCGTGAGGGTCTCCGAAAGAGACCATTCCACCATCTACATTGCATGGCAGGTACAGCCTCGATCCTGATCTGAGAAGCCTGTTATCCATGTTTCCCCCGAAGTGCCGCGGTGGTATCATACCATATTTTCCTGAAGCTGGTTGCGTGCCAATGACCCCAAGAAACGGATCTGTCCTGATTCTTATGCCTTGCAAGAAACCGTTCCTCGGAGTCGCATAACCACCAAATATGTTCCAGTGGAAAAGTTGTTCGCTGAACCTGTTTTTCAGGAGTCCGAAGTCCGACGAAACGGAAGTCCATCCCCAATCTGCTGTCTTGACCTGTATGATCTCAATCTCAAGCGAGTCACCGGTTGTGGCACCTTCCACCCTTATGGGACCCACTGCGGCATCGTACTTGCTTGCGTCCAGTGTCCTCAACATATCAGAGGTTGAGTCTTTCGTTATCTGCATTGTTGAGGAGTCTGGTATGATGATCTGTACGATCTCATTCTGAGGAACTGCGCATATATCAGTATTTTCTGGCGACCATGTGGAGTGGAGGTTCGACTCTTTCCTTCCATCGACAATTAGCATATTAGTATAATGGTAAGTAATTTAAAAAAATAGCGCCCAATAGATACCAAAGATAAAAAATAGAGGTAGAGAATGATCTTCATCCCGTAGAAATGAAATATATAAGCAAGATCCTGACCCTGCTCTTCGTTCTTCTTTTCATAGCAGTCGTGCCGCTGCAGTTTCTTTACAGTGCATGGTTATATGTTGAGGGTTCGCTGCATCTTGCATCTATTTTCAAAGCATACGAGACTTTTCACATTATAGTTGTCGCTGTCGTTCTATTCATCATTTTTGCTGCAATGAGGCTAAGGAAGCTCATAAGTTGGGAACCTGGAAGTTATTCCCTTCTGGCAATAGTTATACTTCTCACTATGTCACTTTTGCAGAATCCCCTGAATTTTACTGAAACTCTGGTACTCCTTGTTATAGTGCTTGCCATTTCATCTGCAGTATTCTTGTATGAATTCAGATCATTGAGTCGACGCTTCCTTTTCCTTGCCCCTGTCCTCGCATCCCTTGTCATAGCATATTTCCTTCCCCTTTATGATGTCGTGTTCTACGCCTTCTTCCTGTTTGTTGCTGCGACATTCGCCAGGGCGCCGCTAAAGCAGTTGCAGCACATGCCTGCTAAGGGCAATAAGGAGAAGAAGGCAGCAGAAAAGTCAAAAACAGCCGCACCGGAGAAACCTGCGCAACCACCTAGTCCGGTGGAAACCGTTCCAGCACCACCGGAACCCAGAATAATTATTGATGAAGTTCCTCCAGACCTGGATTCAATACCGCAGAGCGTCTCTTGGCCAAGCCAGAGTGATTATTCGAGGGCAATGCAGAATCTTGAATTCAGCATTTCCAAGGAGAGGGGTGAAATACTATCATCAAAGATTGTTCCTAATCCGTACGTTAACATGCCTGGCAACGTTGTGTATTCCTCAGGAAATTATGGAACAGTCTTCAAATTGCAGAATGGACAGTCCGCTCATGCTCTGAAATGCTTTACCCGCAGCAAACCTGACCTCAGCAAACGCTACTATCTTATTTCAAAAGCAATATCGCGCTTTAATGATGGATCCACTTTCGCATCTTTCAGTTATCTGCCAAAGACTGTGAGGACACTTAAGAATCCAGCAGTTTACTTCCCGGCCTTGCTGATGGAGTGGATAGATGGAGTCAATCTGAATACATACATTGCCAATAATCTGGAAACACCCCGAAAGATTTCAGATGTTGCGAGAAAATTCCTGTCCGTGGCTGTCAGGCTCCAGTCCTATGGAATGTCACATGGCGACATATCTGGTGATAATGTCATGGTAAATTCGTCGGAAGGGATCACGCTTGTTGACTATGATGGCATGTATGTTCCCAGCCTTAAAGGGATGAAGGCTCCAGAGAATGGACATGATCATTTCCAGCATCCACAGAGAACTACATCGACATATAGCGAGCGGCTGGACAATTTCTCCGTTCTTGTTACATATCTGTCTCTGCTCGCAGTGGCGTCTGATCCGTCCTTGTGGAGCAGATATAACAGAGGTGATCAGGATTGCCTGCTTTTCAGGAAAACTGATTTCATTTTCTCTGACAGGTCTCCGCTTATTACAGAACTCCTCGCCAAGAAAGGCAGAATAAGAAAGCTGACAAAGCTTCTTGTTGATGCACTTAAACATGACCCTCTCTGGGACGGTATAGATCCTGACAAGCTGGCTAAGATACAGAGATAAAAATTGCCGTTATGTCGTCGTTCTTCATTGCACCGGTTGAAATGAGCTCCCCGATGTAAGAATCCCAGTTGTCGGCATTGTCCAGAATCTTTTGCCATGGCTTGTTAAATTTATATTGCAGCATCCATTTTGAGATTGCGTCCGTCGCCAGAATGAGTGTGTCGCCATCCTTTATTTTTCCATATTTTACTTCAAGTCCTGGAGGCTCTACATCCTTGCTCAGGCCGATTGGATACCCATGGCCGCTCCACATGAGTCTGGGGGTATAGTTGAGATCCCTGTAATCTGAAAAAGGAAATGACTCCATCTTTGGGCCAGAAAGATGGAACAGGCATGAATCACCAATCGTGATGCACCTGTATCTCTTGGGATTTTCCGGAGAATCAACCTGAAGGCCCAAAAATGTTGAGTATGATCCAAGAACCGCCTTGTTCTTCTGAAACCAGGGAAGCGAGGTCCAGTCTATCTCCCCATACCATTTCTTCCTTGCCTCGTCCAAGAGGTTCTTAACTGACTGCCTGTCGTTCATATCCATGGGAGGGGGATTCTCGACAAAAGTTGAGACCAGAGCCTTAGCCCAGATGTTTGAAAAACTTGACTCAGTGGCCCCGTCAGCTACCGCAAATTTGCCGCCGTCAGCATCGATCGAGAATGCATCCTCATATTCCGATTCCCGATACCCGGATTTGGGGCGGTGGAACTCTCTAACCGAAAGCAATTATTGCATCTGCCCCTGGGGACCTCTTGTTCCGATATCAATGAACTCGACAAGTTGTTCCAGCTGGGCGTTGAATACATATGCCCTGGCGCTGTCCTTCAGATCTATCTGCATTTCCCTCGCGTATCCAACATATTGCGAAGGAAGAATGCTGGATACACCGAAGAGCGAGATTGCATATTTATCGTTTGGAAGCTCTGACTCCTCGGACGGGAACGATACAGGAGTGGAGGGATTTGACGATAGGTGGCAGTTCCAAATGAGTGTGTCGCCATCTGATGTCTTCAGTTCCTGAATCTCCTTGATGACGTCCTCCGGATTTCCATCTGTAGCCTGGCCATCCGTAATATTGATAAGTATCGGCGGATATGATGAGGGGTGCTCTTCAACCCAGTCCTTGATTGCATCCCTTGCAATAGACAGTGCCTTGCACATTGGCGTGTCTCCGTTTGCAACAGGATCAAACCATACTCCAAAGTCATAGTCCACGTCAATGTCTCCACCGGATCCATCTGACACCTTCATCTTCCTCTTTTCCGTCCTGAGCGGTGTTCCGGCTAATTCCGAAATTGGATGAATCAGATCCCCTTTCAGGATGGATCCCGCTTTTCCCGTAACGTAACCGTAGCCTATGACGCCAAGATAGAAATAATCACGAATTCCGTCGCTCTTTGTGCATCTGAGAACAAAGTCGCCTATCTGCCTGTTTATTGCATCTGAGGCTTCCTGGGCCTTAGATCTCTCTCCACCCGGCAACTTGTGACTCATTGACCTTGACTGATCTATGAGGAACAATATCAAAGACGGGTTTGTGCGGCTGATTTCTGCTTCGTATACCATAAGGGCTAAAGCATGATTCAAGTTATAAATATTTCTGATCTGTACTATCGGATGGGGGGATTTTCTTCCTCGAAAACTAGTCCTTTCCGCCCTTTTTCATGATCTCATATACGATTCTTTTCGCTTCAGAGGAGTGACCCTTTCTCATCAGTTTATCCGCAAGGTAAAGTGGCTCGACTTTTGAATAGTAGAATATCCTTTTCATGGCGGTCTCATCGCTTTCCTGAGAAAGTTCCCTAACCAATTCCCTGCTATATCTGTGGGAGAAGTCCAGTGTCACTGCTGCGACGTCAAAAGCATAGTCCCCGTAGAATGCATCACCCCAGTCTATTACACCGTTGATCCTGTCATGTCTCTGTGAAATCAGTATGTTTCCCCTGTATAGATCACCATGTGCAATGGAAAAGCATTCCCTGCTTATTCCGGATAATGCATCAATAAGTTCCTTCCTCAGTTCGGAGAAATAGGCATTTCCAGTTATATCCGAAAGAGATTGCTCAAAGTTGTCGAGTATGCCCTGATGCCTCTTCAGCCACGAGGCCCTGTCGTAGATCTGTATCCCTGCAGATTTCGCTATGCTTATGTCTAAGTTTCTTAGATATTTTAGGATGCTCTTTATATCCCGCATAAGGCCTTTTCCCAAAGTGGATGAAGTGTTGAGTGCCACACCATGAATGAGAGGATAGCCAGCAAAAAACCTCTCAGATTCCGAGATGTATGTGTAGTCGGGCAGTTCGACAGGGAATCCAACCAGCTTCCGGATCAGTTTTATTTCACTCTTCATGCTATTTTCAGCTGCGGGGCTTTTTGGGAACCTGAATACAACAGCATCATTGACTATGGCGACAAGATTGTCCCATCCCCTGTTATTTATTGCAATTTTGGATATCTTCAGCGAAGGAAATGATCCTTTGATAAGATCAAGAAGATCTGATGCTGTTAGCTCTTCGACCATATGCTCTCTTATGAAGCATGCATATAACAATCTTAAATCCTGCCTTGTCTTTATGTCTTTGTAACATGGAAACAAGCACCAAGAAACCTTCCAGAGGTAAGAAAAATGCAATTTCCGGGAATGTTGAAAAATATTCCAGCTTTATTGATGAGGGAAAACTGGTTGGCGTCATCGACGAGATCATTGCATTAAGCGATATTGATGCTAAAAGGAAGTATTTAGGTAATCTGAAGGAGGATCTGTTATTTACGCAATCCCGTCTATTGAAGAATGCCGAAACAAGCGTGGATCAAGACACAATTTCTGTCGCCTATCTGATGGGCGAACTGGATCAGGCAATGTCAGCCTTCACCGAAGAGAGGATGAATTACTATCTGAGGAGGCTTTCCAGATCACTTGTCGCCCAAAGAAACAACGGTATAAACGATCTTAACCTTAATCTATGGAAGAAGTACAAAGACATAGTAACGGATAGCTACTGGCATCTTGAAAGAAGAGAAAGTTCGAAGGGTAATTCCGCCTGGTACTGGGGAAATTTTGTACCACAGATACCGAGGCAGTTCATTCTAAGGTTCACCAGGAAGAACGACTGGGTCTTTGATCCTTTTGCGGGGAGCGGCACCACACTTTTTGAAGCCGCAGCACTTGGAAGAAATTCTGTTGGTATAGATCTGAATCCAGAGACAATTGCGAGGGCCAAGGACACTTTGAGGACGCTACATGACAAGGAAGATGTCAGGTCTATAATGATTCAAGGAGATAGTCTTAGGGATGATTTTAAGCAAATTCTGAAGGATTTGAATGCACCTTCGCCGAGGTTGATTATGTTACATCCTCCGTATTTTGACATTATACACTTCAGTCAGGATGAAAGGGATCTTTCGAATTCCCCCAATTTAGAAGTCTTTCTGCAACGCATGTCCACTGTAGCAAAAAAATGCTTCGATCTACTTTCAGAAAAAGGACATCTGGCAATGGTCATTGGGGATAAGTATGCGTCTGGTTCATGGATCCCGGTTGGCTTCTACTCTATGCAAAAGCTCATGGAAGCTGGGTTTACTCTAAAAAGCATTATAGTTAAGAATTTTGAAGGTACAAGAGGAAAAAGGAACCAGGAAGAGCTGTGGAGATACCGTGCCCTTGCTGGCGGATATTATGTATTCAAGCATGAGTACATATTCTTAATGCAGAAACCCAGTCCATGAATTGCAACACATCATAGTCTTTAATAAAGCCAGATTCGTACCATTAATTATATTATAATGATTCTTTATTCCATTGAGTGAAATACGATTATATCGCATGTACAATAATAACGATAGCAGTTCTTTTTTCTGGGATTGGGCTGATTGGAAATAATACACATTCTTCACAAACCGAGTTCCATTCTCCCGATCTTTATTCTCAGCATATTTCGGCCTCTGCATCATGTACTTATCTCGGATCAGATGTCCAGTTAGGTCCGATGAATCAGAGCAAGATGCTGAATGTTCTTGTTACGCTTGAATTCAGGAACGCTTCAGGTTTGGACAATCTGCTCATGAACTTACAGGATCCGTTTTCTCCGCAATATCATAGATACCTGACGGAGAACCAGTTTATTTCCCAGTTCTCGCCAAGCTATGCCGAATATGCGTCATACGTGAGCTTTTTCAGATCTGAGGGCCTTACAGTTACAAAAACATTTGGAGACAGGGTTTCAATATCCCTTACAGGAACAGTCTCACAGTTTGAAGGTGTTTTCCACACACAGATCATGCTTTACCATGCTCCGGGAAAAACCTTTTTTGCTCCTGATTCCGCGCCAAGCGTAGATGCGAGCTTTGGAAAGATAGCCTCTATTTCCGGATTTAGCGACAGGTTCACACCCACTTTATCACCTCTCTTTACAGTTAGCGGGTCAGCGCAGGCATTATATGGATCAGACTTCCAGGTCGCATACCAGCTTAAGCAGCTTTACACACAGTTCGGATATCCGTCAAATGAAACGGTAGCAACTATACTGTGGGCCGGTACCAACAAGTCCGGAGCGCCTGTTGCACCTTACAATCCCACCGACATATCGACCTATTTTGCAAAAAATCTGCCTTCCGGGGAACCTGCTCCATCGGTATATGGTTATCCTGTATGCGGTGCACTTCCACCAGGTCCATCTTCACAGAACGACTCAACTCATGCAAATATAGAAAGCACGCTCGATCTTGAGATGGCAGGTTCAACTGCTCCTGGTGGATCTGTCGTTGAGGTATACGGTTCTGCCCCGTTTATAAGTGACCTTAATGCTGCTTTTGCATCGGTACTTTCCCCAAGCTATAATACAACGGTTAACGCCGCGCTTTCGAAGGTTGTCGCAATTTCAAACTCATGGGGGACACAGGATTGCAATGACTCGACATGGATGCAATATGAGATGGAAGCGGCTGCAAGGGGTATCACTGTTCTTGCCTCTTCCGGAGATAATGGAAACACACCGTCGCCTGTCCCTTCTTTTCCGGCTTCCATGGCATATAATGACTCTGGAACATTGGCAGTGGGAGGTTCTTTTACTAAGTTGTCAGGAACACAATCAAGCAATGGTTCCGGAACAACAGGCATATTATCACAGGCCGTATGGTTCAATACACCTCAACAGGGTAATGGTTCCCAAGGCGGTGTGAGCAAGATTTTTTCTGAACCAAAATGGCAGCTGTCCTCGCAAGATGCCAGCGGAGTCATATCAGGCGCAGCAAGTATAACTGGCGTTACCTCCGGCAGAGGTACCCCAGATATTGCTGCAGATGGGGCTAACATGACAATTTACCTGTCCGAAAGTGGACAAACCGGATATTTCACTGTGGATGGTACAAGCATTGCATCACCCCTCGTCGCGGGTCAAATAGCCACGATTGATCATTCTCTTCGGAGCCCTGAGGGCTTTATCAACCCTCTCCTTTACAAGTTCGGTCAGGAACAGGTCTACGGGACACTTAGTGGAAAGCCGGTTTTCTATTTTATCAGCAATGGATCAAATACTGATTTCAAGGCAAACAATGGATATAGCCTGGCGGTCGGATGGGGGAGCATAAATTCGTATAATCTTATAAACGCTCAGTTTGGGCACAAGGTTAGTTTCAACGAAACTGGTCTGTCGTCGGGCAAATGGTATGTAAATATTTCCGGCTCTTCTGAATACGCATCGGCTGGTTCGAGCATAGTATACTGCCTTCCAAATGGATCGTATTCATATAATGTTTCAAGCACAAACCAGTCATACACTTCGTATCCGTCGCCCGGGAATATCACCGTAAGCGGAACAATGACAGTAAACATCACATTCAAGGTCTCAAGGTTCGCTGCTTCGTTTGATCAATCAGGTCTTCCATCAGGGACAACCTGGTCAGTAATGATCTACAACTTATCCGGAAACCTAGTGGATCAAGCCTCTTCTTCAACTTCAATACAATTCCTGCTGAGCAATGGTTCGTATAGTTATATTGCCAGGGATACTAATCTAGACTACAGACCTGTGAATGGCCAGGGAACCTTCTTGGTTTCGGGCAATAATTTAACCTCAATCACGATAAACTTTTATCCGGTCCTTTACAAGGAGATCTTTACAGAGGTGGGGATGCCTGCCGGCTACTGGTATGTCAATATTACGAATTCCTCCGGTAAAACTTTTATTGCATCATCGAACAGCACGAATATTACGATAGAATTGATGAATGGCACCTACACATACAGGGCAGGGACTACAAACAGGATTTACTTTAATTCTTCAACCGAAACACTTTTACTTTCAGGCGGTAAACCATCGACCATAACTGTCAAGTTCAACATTTACCTGACTCAAGTAGATTTCAACGAAACTGGTCTTCCAGATGGTACGTCATGGTCCGTCACGTTTGGGAAGCAGACACTAACGTCCGTGAACTCCTCTATCGTCTTTTATGTATCCAATTCAACGCTTTCGTTCAATATTTCGAAGGTAATTGGCTTTTATGCAACACCTTCCAACGGGTCACTTACCGTTAACGGACATAAGATAACAGAATCAATTACTTTCTCTGCTAACAAGCAAACTGGAATTGTTAATCTGAATTATACTTCCATTTTATCGAACAGGGTGTTTCAGGTCTTTATTACACTTATTGCGCTTACACTGATATCAGCAGCGGCCATAGCTGTGGGGCGCAGACGGAAGTGATTGCAATTTTTTTATATTAAGTTATTCATAATTCTAAAGGTAGGATTTTCAATGCAAATTCAGAGCAATAGTGTGAAAAAAGTGAAAACGACAGTTGCACTCAAAACATCCGGAATTTGGGAAACAATAAATATATTACATATATATGATCGAACGTGGATTATCTGAATTTCTGGTGTGGTGACTGATGTACCTTTTCTCAATTCTACTTCTGGCTGGCGTCATTATTGCAGTCCTACTTTTCCTCTATACCGTTTATTCCCTGCTATGGTATGCCTTCAAGATACCACAGAAAAAGGTGAAGATGAAGGCGAATGTGGGAAGAAGGCTATTCTATGTAATAAGAAACGTATTCTTGCAGGGGAAACTTTTCAAGGACTTATCCGGAGGAATAATGCATGCGATAATGTTCTGGGGATTCATTGCATTCGCTGGATATTCCCTCAGTTTCTTCTTTACTGGTCTTCTGCCCGGAAAGGCATTGATCCCGCCAGGCGGTTTTGCAGATGCCGTGTTCTTCACCGTGGATATTCTGGCTGTCATACTGATAGCGGATGTAACATATGCAGTATTGCGCAGATGGATCATCAGAATTCCAAGGTATCAGGGATATAACGGGTTTGAGGCGGCGTTCATACTCTTCCTGATTGGCACCCTGATGGTCACTTATTACATACTTGGTATTCTGCGAATAGATGGTGTATCGCAATCGATTCCTGGAGCCATTATGGAAGGGCTTCCGGTACAATACACTCCAATCACGTATGCACTGGCAACTTCACTTCCAAAAATATCGGGATCTGCTGGCTACTATCTTTACTGGACAACATGGACAATCCATGCACTCGATTTTCTTGCTTTCCTTGTATATATACCAAGATCAAAGCACCTTCACCTACTTGCTGCGCCGTTCAACGTCCTTCTGTTGAAAGATACCCCACAGGCACAGTTATTGCCGATTAATTTTGAAAAAGAGACAAAGTTTGGTGCAACTGATATCCGTGATTTCACCTGGAAGGATTACCTGGACTTCTATGCCTGCACAGAATGCGGAAGATGCACCGCAAACTGCCCTGCGGCGATGACAGGGAAGACACTCTCGCCGAGGGACATAATATGGGACCTCAGGGAGGTAGTACTTGCTGAAGGTCCAGAAGTCAGGAGATCCCATGGAGATCCCGCCAAATCTGACCTAATAAAACCTGTTATAGGATCAGCAATAGCAGAGGAGGATCTCTGGTCTTGCACGACCTGCATGGCATGTGTGGAGCAGTGCCCAGTGATGATTGATCATCTTGACAAGATCGTCAATATGAGAAGATCATTGGTGCTGAACGAGGGCAAGGCGCCCAAGGAGACAATTGACATGTACAGGAATCTTGAGATGTATAATTCACCATTTAACAATCCACAATCTACCAGGGCAGACTGGGCAAAGGATCTTGGTATTAACATTGTTTCCAAATCTCAAAGCGATGATTTCGATCTCCTTTACTGGGTTGGATGCGTTTCGAGTTTTGATCCAAGGAACAGGGAGATAGCAAAATCTGTCGTCAAGATACTGAAGGAGGCAAAGATCAACTTTGCTATCCTGGGAGAAGAGGAAAAATGCACCGGCGATCCGGCTAAAAGAACTGGAAATGAATACATGGCACAGACACTGGCGACCCAGAATATTGAAACGCTGAAGAAACATAACGTAAAGAAGATAATTACAGCTTGCCCTCATTGCTTCAACTC
This sequence comes from Thermoplasmata archaeon, assembly GCA_049965275.1. Taxonomy (GTDB): domain Archaea; phylum Thermoplasmatota; class Thermoplasmata; order Thermoplasmatales; family Thermoplasmataceae; genus UBA582. The sequence goes on from JBMFWM010000002.1 coordinate 17,959, forward strand.
GCTGAAAAACGATTATGCCTCCATGGGATATTCGGTAGAGGTCTTCCACCACACTGAATATATTGCCAAGCTTATTGATGATGGAAAAATAAAAGTAGCAAAGGAAGACAATAAAGATGAGAAATATACCTTCCATGATCCATGTTATCTAGGGAGATACAACAGGGTATTTGATGCGCCAAGGGAGGCACTTGGTTCGGTTTCAAGCAACGTGGTCGAGATGGCAATGAACAAATCAAAATCTTTGTGCTGTGGAGCGGGCGGCGGGAGGCTCTGGATGAACGAAACCGCCGGTACCAAAATATCGCATAAAAGAATGGAAATGGCCGATCAGACTGGAGCTACAACACTCGTAACAGCATGTCCATACTGCATGATCATGCTTGATGATGCCAGAAAAGTAACAAACAGGGAGGAGAAAATTAAAATTAGCGATCTGTCTGAGATAATTGCAAGCAAGCTGCCATGAACCTTTTTAAAAAGTACCAAATCTATGCATGCGGATCGATAGGATTAAACTTCAAGTGATATTCTCAACCCATGAAAATACAGAAATACGATATATCGTTAGACGTCAATTTTTCTGGCCACTCTTATGCTGGCGAGGAAACCATAACCACCGAGGGTGAATCCGACTCCCTGTTGATAAATGTATCCGGTCCCGTTATTGATGGTGTAGAACTTGACAACGCCAAGGCACAGTTTCAAAAAGGATCCAAGAAAGATGAGGTCATCGTAAAGGGTAAGTTCGGAAAAAAATCATCCCTGAAGATCAGGTTTCACGCTGAAGTCTCCAAAACACTTATGGGCCTCTACCTCGCCAAGGCAGTTGACGGGAGCGAGATGCTAACGACACAGTTTGAATCCACCGGAGCCAGGATGGCTTTTCCTTGCGTTGACGATCCAAGCTGGAAGGCTGTCTTCAAGCTCACTGTCAAGGTAGATGATGGACTGGATGTAATCTCAAATATGCCTGCAAAGAACGTGGAAGCCTCAAAAGGGAAGAAGACCTACGTTTTTCATGAAACGCCGAGGATGTCCACATACCTCCTGTACTTGGGAATAGGAAAGTTCGAAACCAGGTCAGGAAAATACAAGGACAAGGATGTCTATCTCAGCGGCCTTGCAAATAATCTGGACAGCACTGACTTCCCGATAACGGTTGGAAAGCAATCACTTGAGTTCTTTGACTCATACTTTGAAATAAATTACGCACTTCCCAAGATGCATCTCATATCTGTGCCAGAATTTGGCGCAGGCGCAATGGAGAACTGGGGTGCCATCACTTTCAGGGAAACCGCACTTCTTGTAAACAAAAATACAAGCGAGATAACGAAGAAACGAGTCGCTTCGGTAATAGCCCATGAAATTGCGCATCAGTGGTTTGGCGATCTTGTCACGATGAAATGGTGGAACGATCTCTGGCTCAACGAGAGTTTTGCCACATTCATGATGTACAAGATGGTTGAGAAATACTATCCAGACTGGTATATCACTGGCGAGATGATGCTCACACGAGCGGCTGGGGCATTCAACGACGATTCTCTTCAGAAAACGCATCCGATAGATGTGGATGTAAAGGATCCAGAGACCGTGGCTCAGATATTTGACCAGATAAGTTATGGAAAAGGAGGGATGATCCTGCGTATGATTGAGAAATATGCAGGTTATGAAGAGTTCAGGGAGGGAATTCAATCCTATTTGACGACATTCTCCTACCAGAACGCAACTGGTGCAGACTTGTGGAAGAGTATAGAAAAGACATCCGGCAAGCCCATCAGCAAAGTAATGGAAGCCTGGATCAAGCGGCCAGGATACCCGTATGTATCGGTGAAGCGCAATGGAGAAAAGCTCCATCTCGAGCAGAAGCGCTTCCTGCTGGATGGCTCGCAATCGCAAGAGACCTGGCCGATCCCACTCACCCTAAAGAGAAAGGGAAAAGAAGAGGCATTGTTAATGGAAGCAGCCCATCTGGATATAGATGCGCATGATTTTGTTAAACTCAATGCTGATGAGTCAGGTTTCTACAGGGTTCTTTATGATGAGGCGATGTATGAGAACATGCTCAACAATATGAAGAGTATGAGTTATCTTGACAGATGGGGTATCGTATCAGATATGTTCGCATTCCTCGTCTCTGGAAAGCTCAATTTTGAAAAATATGCGCATTATCTTTCCAGGTTCAATGGAGATCAGGATAATACTGTCGTGCAGGAAATCTCGTCACAGTACCAGCAGCTATATCTTCTCGATCACAGGAACAAGAAGCTTGTCGATCTTGCCATAAAGTTCTACAAGACACAGCTTGAAAGGCTTGGCAGCATGAAGAAAGGTGAATCCGTGAATGACACAATTCTACGCGGAACATTAAGCGCCAGGCTCGCGATGATGGATCCGGGATTTGCGTCGGAGCTATCGAAGAAGTTTGACACTATGGAAGAAGAGGTTCCTGATATGAGAGGTGCTATAACACTTGCCGTAGCGCTGCACTTTTCTGATGTCAGGAAGATGGCCGACAAACTGGCAAAGGTAAAGAGCGATGAGGACCGGGTCAAGATCATATCGGCTATGGGCCATATCAAAGGCGAAGAGAGTTACAACTTTGTGACTAAGCTGATTGATCAAGGAAAGATCAAGAAACAGGATATAACATCTTACTTCTCATCTCTCGGGGCAGATCCTTCCAACAGGGATCTTGCGTTCAAGGTACTCCCGGAAATTGTGAAGAGGATGTCCAGTGTTTTCGTTGGAACAGCGACACCCGGCAGACTTGTATTCGGTGTCACTCCATATATCGGACTTGGCCGTACAAAGGAGATGGAGGAACTGCTGAAAAAAATAAGTACTCCTTTGCTGGAGAGAGGAATCGCACAGGGTCTTGAATCATTAGCAATAAACGAAAAACTATTGAGAGCACTTCGAGCAGGTTCTTAAGTTTATTTCAATGAATTTTAGGGTCCATTGTGACCCATTTTTCTAATTCATATCGCCTCCCTGAGGACCTGTTACTATTGAGGAATGGATCCATGACTCAAGTTGCGATTTGTGACATTATTAAAATCTATCGGCGCTCATATCAGCATAATTCATTTTAATACTACTTGTATCATGGAAAAGATAATTATGCCCGATCAGAAAGAAGCTTTCATCGTTTACTACAAAAGGAGCCCGTTTTCAAGATCAAGACCAAATGACCCGGAGCGTGATGCTTTCAACGGTATCAGGATGGATGAGGTTCTTGCCAACCTCGTAAACGATTCTATTTCTTCCACAGGAGTGCGCTCCCAAGAGATATCTGATTTGATTACAGGCTGTGCCCTCCAGGCAGACGAAAACTGGACATATGGCGGAAAACATCCTGCATTGCTGTCAAAGCTCCCCGTCAGCGTACCGGCTATGGCAATAGATCGCGCTTGCTCATCTTCCCTGAATGCAATAAGCATAGGTGCAATGGAAATTATGACTGGAAACGCGGATATTGTGCTGGCGGGAGGGATGGAGCACATGACACATGTGCCGCTTTCAAACAACCCGCATATCAAGCCTAACATCAAGTTGCTTGTCCGTCCAGAATACGCCAGGCTAGACATGAATACAGGCTACTCTATGGGTCTTACCGCAGAAAAGCTTGCAGATTTAAAGGGAATCGGAAGAAAGGAAATGGATGAGTTCTCTTTGAGGAGCCATAAGCTTGCTGCAGAGTCGGAGGATACATATCTTCCTGGGGAGATCCTTCCTGTCGAGGTGGAGAAGGACGGTAGCACCGTGAAGATAGATAAAGATCTCAGCATCAGGAAAGATACGAATCTGGAACAATTGGAAAAACTGCAACCTGCTTTCAAAGCAGGAGGAAAAATAACTGCTGGAAACTCGTCTCCTCTTAACGCAGGCGCATCTCTTGTTATGCTGATGTCCGGAGCAAAGCTAAACGAATACGGGATAAAGCCCCTCAGTAAAGTACGGGGTTTTGGATGGGCCGCAGTTGATCCATCCATAATGGGGGAAGGCCCCGTTCCTGCGACAAAAAGAGCTTTGGCCAATACCGGATTGACAGGACAGGACGTTGATCTGTGGGAGATAAACGAGGCTTTTGCTGTTGTTCCTTTGAATACAATGAAGGAACTTAACATTCCAATGGAGAAGGTAAATATCCATGGCGGAGCAGTCTCCATAGGTCATCCCCTCGGTGCATCCGGTGCAAGATTGGCTGGAACGCTTTCAAGAACGCTTCAGGAGAAGGGCAAAGATGTGGGTATAGCGACGCTTTGCGTCGGCGGTGGCCAGGGATATTCAATGGTTTTGGAAAGGGTGTGATTATATGGATTTTGACTTGCCCGAGGATATAGCACAACACAGGGATAAGGTAAGGGAATTTGCTCTGAAGGAATTTACTCCGGAGATTGCCAGGGAGCACGACATGGAGGAGAAGTATCCCGATGCATTGAGGAAGCTGGCCTTCGATCAGGGAATCGTGGATTTCACAAGTCCATGGAAGACGCTTGTTGCCATTGAAGAGCTGTGTAGAGTGGATCCAGGCCTTGGTATTTCTGTTACTGTTCCTTATTTTGGGGCGGAGACAATCATGCTTTTCGGAAGCGATCTGCTGAAGGAGAAATACCTTGCGAAGGTCAACGCCGGAAAGGCCATGATGGGACTTGCAGTTACTGAACCAGGGGGAGGCAGCGACGTCGCGGGTACAAAGACAGAAGCTAAGAAGGTCGACGATAAGTATATCATAAATGGCGCAAAGATGTTCATCACAAATGGATCTATTGCCGATTTCTTCGTCATGCTTGTTCGTACATCGAAACCTGACAATAAGAGGCACCACGGCTTGAGCATATTCGTAGTGGATTCTAAGAGCAGAGGATTCAGCGCAGACAAGCTCAAGGGAAAGCTAGGCGTACGCGCAACTGATACCGCGGAGCTTGTGTTGAATAATGTCGAGGTGCCCGCGGAAAACATGATTGGCGAGGAAGGAAAAGGGTTCTACTATATCATGACTTTTTTCAATATAAGCAGGATTTTTGTCGCTGCACAAGGTCTGGGTGTTGCCCAGGGATCTCTTGACCGTACGTTGGCAATTCTTAAAAACAGAAATGAGGGGTATAAAGCGATGGAAGAGGTAAATTTCACGATAGCCGATATGGCTACAAGAATAGAGGCTTCGAGGATGCTCACATATAAAGCAGCGTCTTTTCTTTTCCAGTTCAAGCCGAAGCCTGAGCTGACGAGCATGGCAAAGGCATATGCTTCGGAGTCAGCGGTATTCTGTGCAGAGAAGGCACTTGAGCTGACAGGCTTGGAAGGCATAACAGGAGATCTCGAACGGTATTTCAGGGACGCAAAGATACTTGAGATATGGGAAGGAACAAGCGAAGTTGAAAAACTTGTAATTTCGAGGTTCCTCACTAAGGAGGAGAAAGCATGAGCGACGAGCAGAGATCTATGCTTATATCGGCTGCAGACGAATTTTTCTCTAAGAATATAGAACCTGCAAATGCCTTGATAGAAAAGGATGGCATCAGCAGCGACCTAGTGTCCAGGATTGGATCACAGGGATTCATAGGACTCCTTTTCCCGGAAGATATCGGTGGATCAAATGTTGATGCGGCGACATATTTGCTTATGCTTGAGGAATTTGCAAGGTTTTCACCATCGGTTGCCTTGCAGATAGCAGTTCAAAACAGGATCGCATTTCCACTGCTCTCGGCGACAGAGGAGGGCCAGGATGTCCTAAAAGCAATTGCCATGGGGAAGAAGACCGCAGGAATTGCTCTTTCTGTATCAAGCATGAACAAAGAATCCGTTGGCAACCTTAAATTAGAAAAGAGCGTACTGGCCGGTTCAAAGAATTACGTTCTTTCTCCTTCTTCTGAAACAATAATCGCCCTTACTGATGATAAACCGACTGCCATAATAGCGACAAAAACTAGCCTTCCTGTGAGGAAATATCATGTACTCGGTTTTCGTGGCGTTGGTGTCGGCGCTGCAACTTTTGATGATGCCGAGCACATTATTCTGATGAGAGAAAACGGTGATCAGAAAATGCAAAAGATCTTTGATAACCTTGACCTTGATGTTGCTGCAATAGCGCTTGGAATAGCGAAGGGATCAATGCAGAAGGCAATGGACTATTCAAGAGTGAGGAGCACTTTCGGCCATCTTCTTAAAGACTATTCTCCTGTGGCTTTCTCAGTTTCATCAATGCTGGAGGAAGTTTTACGCCTCTCGGCGGATCTTGAACACCCGATGGATTTTAATGCAGCCTCCAGAAAGCATTTCAAGATAACAGCAATGGAACTTGCTATCCAGGCTTCGAGGCAGTCGATCCAGACGCATGGCGGTTACGGCTACCTCCAAGATTTTGGAGTGGAAAAGTTTTACAGGGACTCAACCTCTTTGCTTGCAATTTTCGGCGAAGGCTACATGGACAAGAGGGACCTGGCTGATCAGGTTTACGGAGAAAAGTCTGGATTCCTCTAGGCGTCCAGTTCGATATCGTTCCTATCAGGAGCTGCGGCATTCAATGCAAAGGATCAGTATCCGGGCCTTACGAGGCCACCTATTAGTCCTCCAAGCCCAGGCAACAGGACAAGATAGAATAATGTCTTCTCGACAAGCGTGAGGGTACCAAGATTTACAAGCGTCAGTATCTGAATGTCTGCTGTCCTGAGAATGGAAAAAGTGGAAATATCACCAAGCATGTTGAACATGTATGTGTTAAGATTGAGCACTGCAACAATAATGATTACAGCGACAAGGATGAAGCCGGCAAGAACTGTCGAAAGCACTCCCCTTGTGACTCCTCTGGAAACAAGTGCAGCAATCAATCCTGCAAAAATAACCGCATAAACCGAAACCATGACCAGAAGGGGTATAAGTATAATTGCTGTTACAACCCCGCCCATGAAGCTTCCAAACCTCTTTGGTGTCTTAATCATTCTCTGATTGTATTGGAGAACTTTATTTAATTGTTCTTATGCGCACAAGAAAATTCCGGCAAGACATGTCAGGATTTATAGTTACTTGGCATACTGGCATCGCATGATTGCCGGCACAAATGCCTCAAAGCAGAAAAAGTCGCCATACATCACGTTCAACAGGGAATCCTGGAAAAAACTCAGGAACTCTACCCCGCTAACGCTGAAGGCTTCAGACCTTGAGGAGATAAAGGGACTCAACGAAAAGATCTCTCTGGATGAGGTCGTTGATATATATCTGCCACTATCAAGGCTGCTCCATTTATATTACAGGGCATCAAGAGAACTTTACGCTGCGAGAAGGGAATTTCTCGGGATTAAGCATGAAAAAATCACCTTTATTATCGGAATAGCTGGAAGCGTGGCTGTGGGGAAGAGCACAACCGCCAGGCTCCTGAAAACACTTATATCCGCCTGGCCTGAAAAACCTTCTGTAGATCTTATACCCACTGACGGCTACATCTTTCCTAACAAGATTCTGCAGGAAAGGAATATCATGAACAGGAAAGGTTTTCCTGAAAGTTTTAACGTAAAAGAGCTGATATCCTTTCTTTATGACCTGAAGTCTGGAATCGGTGATCTGAAGGTTCCCGTATATTCACATCTTCTTTATGATATTGTGCCGGGTGAGTTCATTACTGTCAACACACCAGACATACTGATCCTGGAAGGGCTCAATGTTTTACAGTCACGAGGATTGAAACAGGCACCGGAACCAGAGCTCTTTGTATCTGATTTCTTTGATTTTTCCATCTACCTGGATGCGAACGAGTCAGATATAAAGGAATGGTTCATAGAGAGGTTCAAGGTGCTCATGAAAACAGCCTTCCAGAAAAGGGAGTCATATTTCCACGCATATTCGGATCTTGAACAGGCTAAAGCTGTCGAGACTGCAGGGAAAATATGGGAAGAGATTAATGCCGTGAACCTGCGTGAAAACATTGCGCCAACTAAGTTCCATGCCCACCTTATACTTGAAAAACAGAATGATCATTCTATTGGCAAAGTATTAATGAGGAGAATATAGGAAATCCCGCTTTTATGGTTGAAACATAACGATAAATAACAACTAGCGTATGCTCTTTCGTTATCATGGAAACTGGAAAAGAGGAACCCATCAACTACAACAAGGGAAATGGCCCAAGTTATATGGCACCGGTACTGGGGTCTTTTTTTGGCTGGCTGATGGACGGGTACGTAACAATAGCTTATCTAATCCAGGAATCCACGATCGTTCCACTTTTCTTCCCTGGCAGCCTTTATATTGTATATTTCTTTATCTTTGTGGTAAACGGTATTGCACGCGCTATAGGTGCAATATTCCTTGGAAACTTTATTGGTGACAAGCTTGGAAGGCAGAGAATGCTGGTTGTTACCATACTGATATTTTCGCTAACAAGCTTCGCTCTGGGATTTCTGCCGACCTATGCTCATATTGGCGCACTTGCGCCCATAACGATGGGAATACTCCTGTTCTTTATGGGTCTCTTCGCTGGCGCAGAGTATGGCGGTGGAACCGCGCTATCCATGGAGAGTGTTCCCCGTAACAAGAGAAATCTTCTTGGAGCCTTCGTTCAGAGCGGATTCGGCGTTGGATACGCTCTTGTCGCCTTTGTCTTCTATATACTTACTGACTTCTTTGGAAGCAATTACAGCAATATCGGCTGGAGGATACTCTTCTTCACTACAATTGTTCCTGGTCTTTCAACCTTTGTGATACGGTACAAGGTACGTGAATCCTCTGTTTTCGAGAAAGCAAAAGAGAATAAGGAGCTCCTGCAGAAACCTGTATTTTCTTTGTTCAGGCAATCTCTCGTTCCATTGCTTATTGTTGTTGCAATCGCAGGGAGCCTCCTGTTTGTAAATACGGCAACATTCAGTCTTTACCCGACTATATTTGAGTCAGTTGATAACTTCTCCAGACCGACAACCGGCTTCTGGATTGCCATTATCAATCTTGTGTCAATTGGCGGAGTTATACTTGGCGGCGTAATAGCTAATAGATCTCTGAAGAAACTTGTTTTCATGAAAATCTATGTGATTGCATTCATAATAGTTTCTGTCTTCACGGATCTGTTCGCTTTCACAACAGACCTCTCTGCCGTGGTCATAGCATTTTCTGCACAGGTATTTGTGGAGGCAATGATCTTTTCAACGCTTCCAGCGTTCATGGCTGAATCCTTCAGCAAAAAATACAGGACGACCGGTGTTGGTTTCGCCTATAATCTGGGGGCGACTATAGGATCGGTTGCCTTATTGATCATTCCTTACTATGCAGTTATCTATGGCTGGTCGTATTACTGGATATTGGCTGTCCTAGCTTCGTCTTTCGTCCTGTTGGCAGGAATATTTATTGCCGGATATGCCACAGCAGGCGAGCAGAAACAGGTCGATTACATAACGCAATAATTGCAGTGACCAATAAGGATCACTGCTCTACCAGAATCCTGCCCTCGCCAATAACCATCGAAGGATAGCTTGACAGATCAAACGGGTCTCCAGACCATACGACAATGGATGATTTATATCCCTTCTTTACGCTCCCTATGCCCTCTGCTCCTATGATATCAGCCGTGGCACTCGTTACATGAGATATTGCTTCCGCCTTGCTCATACCGAATCTAAGAAAGTGTCGCATGGTGTAGAACATATTTCTCTGCAGAATCACAGGGTGATCGCTCATCATACCGAATTTAACGCCGGATTTCATAACGTGCTCGCTGTTCCGCCAGGTCTCATGCTTCAATTCAACCTTGTAAGGATGCGAATCCAGCGGACCATAAATGAGGGGTATGTTGAGCTTTCTGAGATCCTCAAAGGGCAAAGCCCGGAAAATGTCGAGCCCATGGTTCACTACAAATTTGAAACCGAATTCCTTCGCTAGCTGTATCGCAATATAGAGATCGTCTTCCTTGTGCAGATGTATCATCAATTTGTATTTCCCAGAAAGTATATCCATGAATACTTCCGTCAGGGGTTCCATTTCCTCAGGAAGCTTCTTCTTTTTGACGAGAAGCTTCTTCGCATTGACCGCTTTTGAGAAATTCTCACGCAGCAAAGCCACTGCCCCCATTCTTGTTGAAGGTCTCTTGCCTTTCCATTCAACAGTGCTGCGGGGATTGTATCCGAGAGCAGCCTTTATTCCTATCTCCTTGATGAAAGCGTCCCTTGTGTTGCCTGCGAAGTTTCTTATAAGTGCGGCCTTGCCACCAATAGGGTTGCCGCTGCCGGGCAGCACGGTCGAGTAGAGAACTCCAGACTCAACGGATTCCGTGAATGCATGATCATCCATGTAAATGCTGTCAATTGCTCTTACAAGCGGGTAAATGGAATCCATTTTTTCATTCGCCTCACTTTCGTACATGGGTTCCCCTGCCCTGTCCATTCCTATATGACTGTGACCATCTACTATTGCAGGAGTGACGATGCCTTCAGCAATAAGCTCACCCTCTGGCTTCTTCTTCCCTACATATCTAATCTCAGAATCAAACGCAATGTACTGGTCCCTGCTTTCTGTTGCCCCGTCATATAGAGTGGTGGCCTTGATTACCTTCATGATTTGTGACCGTGCGAATGTATTTATCTTTTACATATTTTAGTGACCCCTCAAATGGAGAAAGTTTCTGTCATGACTGTTTTGTTGAAGAGAAGCTTTATTCGGCTCCATACCTGCTTCTCAGTCGACAAAGCATAAGTATTTCAATCATATTTTGAAATGTGAGATTTTCAAACACCAAGTGGTTCTGGAATACTAAAAATGCGTCTATTTACTGGATCCTGGTGTTTCTGGCTTTTGGGCCATTCCTTTTTTTGATCCACAGCAATCAGTATGTTGGATCAATCATCTTTGCTGAAAACCCATTTGCCTATTTCATGCTTAATGGCTTGACGGTTGCCACTCTGGCTTTAGGATTTATGTATATGATTGATTTGATTGTAAAGAGAAGAAGTGCATCAAGGCAGGTCTGAATATCCTTCTTTTCCTTGCGATATTAGGTGCATTGGATCAAATGAGACATTGGCTCGTCTTGTAAAATTACAAAAATAAAATATCCCGCTATCTTATATGTCTGGGTTGAAGGGATCGCTCTACCGCAAGAGATATGTGCTCATAAAAGAGGATAGCAACGGAAACCTTGAGGTGGCACTGGATAAGATTAGGACAAAGTTCGGATCGAAGATGAAATTCAGGGAAGATCCCTATGCAATTGTACTGACTGACCAGTTCCAGAAAGATAGTCTCTGCCTCTATATCGAGAAGGAGCTCAAAGGAATAGCCGTGGTTACTGTAAGCGGAACAATCAAGAAGTGCAAGGAGAAAATTGTATCCTAGGAATTACTTACCGCCGATTATTCTGGCTTCTGCCTCGGACAGCAGCAACCTGGTGGCGAGAGATGAAAATTCCTGTCCAGAATATTGTGCCAGAAGCCGGAAAAACCATTCGTATGCCGAGATGGTTCCAGTGGATGAATGATTGAATCTGGCGAGCTTCAGTTGAACCGATTTTCTGCCTTCCCTTGAATCCCTTACAGCAGACATCCTGCTAAGATAAACGGGAAACTGAAACTTCAGGAAATGCTTGGGAGAGTTTTCTAATGTGGATCCAGTGAGCGCAGCTATTTCCTGTGCATAACCCTGGAAGGCGAAATGCTGCTTCTTAATCACATAACCATTGTAAAGATCTGCGACTGCCAGGTTCTCGTAAGATGATTCAAGATCTGCGGGGTTATCTGCTACATCGACAAGATTCTCGTCAATCCAGAGCAGGAGCTGATCGACTGTAAAATCCTTATCAGCAAGGGCTGATAAGCTCTTTACCGGATCCCTGTCTATCAGAATGCTCTCAAGTGACCTGAAAATGTTGCTTGGCTCATCCCTGTCTCCGGATATGGTTGCCGTGACTGCAGATGCGGCGGCCTCGACATCGTTCAGAATTGCACGTATATCGGTTCCATTTCGCTCAAATATCTCGTTGAGGATTTCCGGTCCCAGGGATTTTCCCTCTTTTGCAAGAATTTCCCTTACGCGCTTCAATAGTTTGAGCCTGAAATTCTTGGAATTGTTGTCATTTCTCCTTGCATACTGCTTGAACTCTATTGCATCCGAACCCGATATCACGGTGTCTGCGCCATTCTTTCTCCGGAACTCGTAGAAGTCGTTCATTGTCAGGATTATGGGGCATGCGGTGTTCCTGATTATAGAACCAAGCTCCCGGATTCCTCCGGAGTCGGTGCCGCTTCTACCAGCGTCTATGTTATCGGCCTCGTCTATCAGTATGATCTTATCTAGCTTCTTATCAGGTTCAGAATAGTTGGAGAATATGTCTCTCGAAGTAGCCGCATTGCCAGCGATTTCCTTCATCTTATCACTGTTTCTCTGGGATGATCCGTTCATTTCTATCACAGGTATACCAAAACTGTTCGCAATGCAGTAAGCAGTGCTGCTTTTACCTGTTCCTGGCGGTCCATAAAGGATTAGCCCCTTCTTCTGTGGCCTTCCTGAGATCCATTTCTCGACCCAGGAATATATCTTCGTGTACAGGTCATCTGTTATGACGATATCCTGCAGTGTCTGCGGTCTGTATTTCTCACTCCATGGCATCCTGTCTTCTTCCCAGGGAAGGAATTTCCCTTTCCGAATTCTGCTATAACAGCATGGATAATATTTATTCTCTTTTTTAGATACCGGCGTGTTGTTTACATCCAAGACGCCTGTTCTTGTTGTTCAGAATTTTCTGAATAGTGTATTCGGACTCGTTGGTGTTTACTTCATCACAAGATACTATCCGGTTGCTTGGGGTATACTTTCCTTCGGTATAGGATTTGTTGGCGTTATTTCATTTCTTACAGATATGGGCTATTCAACGGCTTATGTAAGATATCTTTCATCAGGGGAGGACGAGGGAACTGCAAATTCAAATTACCTGCTGATCAAGCTTGTACTTGGATTCATCTTTGCAATAGTAACTTACGCCGCCCTTCTTGTCTGGACGGATATCTTGCACAAGGGGTTCGAGTACTCGGTGGAATACTGGGTTGTCCTGGGTCTCATACCATACTACTTCTTTGTAAGTATGGGTTCCTTTCCGCAGTCATATCACAGATCTCATATGCGGGCAGCGAAATATGCCATTCCTCTTATCGCCGATGCAATCATTAGAAATTCACTTTTCATAATGATAGGCGTCATTGCAGTCTTTAGACCCGGATTTCTTTCGGAGACGACTGCTGCTATTTTCGTTTCGCTTGCGTACGATTTCTCCTACTTTGCATATTTCGCCATATCCTACTATCTGGGAAGGCCCTGGAAGTTCTCTAAAATTAGCATGTCTGTCATAAAGAAATACACAAAGATCGCAGTTCCTCTTTCACTTGCGGCAATAATAGGCACTGTGAATGGGAACCTTGACAAGGTTATTGTCCAGTTCTTCTGGGGAGATTTTGCAACTGGTGGTTTTTACCTTGCACAAAAGATTGCACTGATACTTAGCAGCCTGGGCGCAGCAATCACTACATTCTTTTTACCTGTGCTTTCAAAGTTGCATTCCGAGGAGAATATGAAGAATCTTAACACTCAGACGAACGAGTTCGAGCGCCTTGTCGTTATATTTATACTTCCATTTGTAGTTGTAACTTTATTCCTAAGCTACAATATAATGAGGATATTCAGCGCAATATACACGCCATACTCGGATATACTTTCAGTTCTTTCGATAAACGCACTATTTGTCGTGCTGATGGTACCTTCTAGTTCGGCTCTCATTGCGAAGGGAAAAGCAAGATCAGTTGGTCTCCTTACTGTCATCACACTCCTCATGAATATTGCACTAAACCTGATCCTTATACCGCGCAGTATTTTTGGAATAAGTTATCTTTCCCTAGGTCCCTTCGGGGGAGGGGTAAGTTCGCTTATAGCCAGCGTCTTCCTGTACCTGTCGCTCAGGGTTTCTCTTTACAGGACTTCCGGGATTTCCTTCAGTGCAAAGACATTCTACCCTGCGGTACCAGCTGCTGTTGAAGCCTTATTCATTTTCGTGTTTACGATGTACATCAATCCGCAGAGGATATTCGTCCTTCTGCCGCTGGTGGTTGTTTCAGTGCTTCTATTCATATGCGTCCTGCTTCTCACAAAACAGATGCAGTGGAAGGATTTCTCTGCATTTGTGGCAAACCTGCTGAACCCACTCCATCTTACCAATACGCTAAAAAGCGAGAGGAAGGAATGAAATTACATATTTTCCTTGCCGACGGTCTCCCTAGCTATGATGACTTTCATTATTTCCCGTGAACCTTCAGCCAGCTGGAATGATCTTATTCCCCTGAGAGCCCACTCTTCAGGACACTCCTTGGAATATCCGAAGGCGCCCTGCCACTGAAGTGCATCGTTTATGGCGTCAAATGCCCATGTGGTAGTAAGGAGCTTTGCAATAGCTATTTCCTTGCTCACCTGGAATCTTGTAAAGCGGCCTGATTTTTGCTCTGCGGAATACATCCAAAGGGCCTTGTAAGCAATAGTTCTAGCAGCTTCCATCCTGGCAACATGGTCAGCCAGCTGGAACTGCAGACCCTGGAACTTGACAATAGGCTTGCCGAACGCATCCCTTTCCTTCATGTATTGAACGCCGTTTTCCAGCGATTTAATTGCAGCTCCAGCCGATATAACGGAGATGAGCCCGCGGGCAAATTCAAAGCCTTCGTGTATTATCTTGAAACCTCCATTCAGGTTACCAAGCATGTATTCCTTTGGTATGCTAACATCCTTGAAGCTGAATGCCGCCCATGACGAACCTTCCCTCCCCATCTCCTCCAAATAAGTAACATCAAATGATTTGTCATAAGGCATGTAGAAAAGAGAGACTCCGTCTGTCTTCTTTGTCCGATCGGTCTTAAGAACGGTGACAAAACCGCCGCCAATCTCGGCTATGTCTCTAACAAGGCTGATATACGCCTTCTCACCTGTTGCAAGATAGTTGCCTTTCTTCTCGATTGCATATGATTTCATTGATCCTATGTCGGATCCGTAGTTAGGTTCTGTGGAAGCTATTCCAACAATTCTTTCGCCTTTGACTACTTTTGGAAGCAACTCCTCCTTCAGTGCTGTCGTACCATACTTGGATACTAGGTATGACCATGCGTTGTCCACGAGGAAAAGAACAGGTATAGATGCGGTAGGATCAGCCCTTGATATCTCCTCGGCAACTATTGCGGTAGAGATCGGGTCGGCTCCCATTCCACCGTACTCCTCGGGCACGTTCATTCCAAGGAAATTCATTTTGGCCATTGCCTTCCAGATAGACTGTGGCATCTTCCTGTCATGCATCATCTGCTTAATTTTGGGTGAAATCTCGCGTTCACAGAATTCCCTAGCAGTCTGACGGAGAAGCTCTTGTTCATCACTAAAAGAATAATCCAGCATAGTTCATCGGCACATGATGTT
The DNA here is from genome assembly GCA_049965275.1 of Thermoplasmata archaeon. Taxonomy (GTDB): domain Archaea; phylum Thermoplasmatota; class Thermoplasmata; order Thermoplasmatales; family Thermoplasmataceae; genus UBA582. The sequence continues at coordinate 33,379 of JBMFWM010000002.1, forward strand.
TAGATCATATAATATCTAAATGCCATTTATATAGCGGAAAAATCGATCTTAGCCTTTGATGGATCCTTGCATATGAGTGAAACCCTGCTTTCCCTTCTCTCGGCTGTGTATACATAACCAAGATTTGCAGCTAATTTCCTCGAGAAATCTACGATAGAATCATGAGATGGCATATGGTCCTGGCTCAGGTTTGCTATGGATGCGCCAACATGTACATAGCCTTTTGATTCTATGAAGTCCGGTTCAGCACGTCTGTCCATTGCTGTATATTCATCAAGGAATGGAAAGTTGATATCCTTCACAAGAGTGTGCCTGATAACTTTCCTTGTATCAAGTGAGGGAAGAAGATCCAGTGTACGATTGAAATTCTCCCAGGCATTCCCGAGTGCTGGATTCAAAACGCTGTTGAATACAGCCTTTGTTGGCCCTGCCACCGTTACATAAAGTTGTGTTGGCAGAGGGTTGAGTTTTTCAAGCACCATTGGAAGAGTTCCATTAGTAACAAGAAAGGTTGATATACCTCTTTTCCTCGCGAGTGCTATGAATTCCCCGAGGCGGGTGTAAAGAGTGGGTTCCCCGGTAAGTGATATTGCAATATGCTTCGGGTCCTGTGATTCTTCCCACTTCTCTTTCGACACTTTCGGGTTTCCCTTGAATCCTGTTAAGAGTTTTTTGTGAGCCTTTATGCTTTCTTCAAGAATAAATTCCGGATCGTCCTCGTCGGAAATGTGCATTCCGTCAAAGCCCTGGAAGCGCCAGCAGAAAGAGCAGTTTTCTGTGCATGATGAGACAGCGGGTGTCATCTGAACGCACTGATGGGACTTGATACCGTAAAAGGTTCCCTTGTAACAACCTTCTCCACCTCTGAGCTCGCTCTTAGTCCAGTGGCAGACCTTTACTGCAGAATGCTTGCCAACGAGGGAATAATGCTGCTTCTTGTATATCTGCTCGTACTGCGTTTCCACACTTCCTGAAGTAAGCTATTTATTTAAGCTTTGACCATAGATGTATGTTTTATCCTCTTACAAGATATAAGGAATTATTCTAGGCTTCGGGACAATTGCCAGGAATCAACGCTTAACCGAATAATTACATTGCTTACAACAAAAATGTAACCTTCAAGTTCCTAATCATATGATCAGATCCATCGGCCTCAATAAGTCATGTGTGGTTTAGGAAATTTTCTATGTGAAGGACCATATAATAAGATCAATCAGCTATAGAAATAGAAACTGCCAAAATTTTAGATTGAATAAAAATAAAAAAGTAGGGAAGTAGTGTCCCTAATAATCTCATTGTTTCTTAGGTCCGAACCCTTCGGGAATAACTTTGTTTCCGATTACTCCGCTGAACCAAGTAACCAGAATACCTATCCATAAAATCGCCAGTCCCAGTGCCATGATAAGTTGTGATGACCTAGTTATGGCTAGTACACCTACCAGTAAGCCCACCCCTACTAGGATAAAGCCTATTAAATATATCACAGTGTCCGAGACATCTATCTTTCCTTTATGGATGGTGGCCCCCTCCTCTAATTGTTTTTCTGCCATTATTTGCCACCTCCAGACATTTCACTGGATTCGGTTAATTCAGGGGAAGGCTGCCGCATTGCTGTTGGTAATGGAAGACCTAGTTTCTCCCGCGCTTTATAATAGTCTTCAATAGTTGGTTTCTTCTCATAGAACCAGACAAGTGCGGCTGCAATCAATGCAAATATTGTTGCTACAAGGAATGCAAGTATCCAAGATAAGTCAGTAAATGTCACGCTACCCGTGTATGTACCAAGCACCGCTCCCCATCCATAGCCGCTAGCGAAAACAAGCAAGGTCGTTGCGCCTATTCCACCAAATGCGCCTCCAAAGACTTTCAGCATGTAAGGGACAGACCAGTTGGTCGCAACGTAGTTTTCACCGAAGTAGTCGGATATAATCAGCCAGTCAAATACAAAGCATGATCCGGAAACAGCCCCGGTGAGAACTGCAAGTATCGCCCATATAATTGCCTGATGAGCCAAACCAGCAGCAAGCACCCCAAGACCGCCTATGCCCATGAGTAAGTAGAATATAGTTACAGCTTTCCTTCTTCCTATGAAGGTTGAGATCCAACCCTGAGTAGGTCTTCCTATACCATCCGTAAAGGCAAAACCGGCTGCACCGACTGTAAAAGCTATGCCTCCACCGAAGCCCATTGCTGCGCCGAAAGGCGCATAAAGAGACACATTGAACAGTGATGCTGCAAGCGCAAGCGTGAAAGAGATAATCTGAGCTTTTCCCTGTCTTGTCGCAAAAAATTCCTGAGTTGTGAATTGTGCAACTGCTGGAGGGTTTGCTTGTAACTCCTTGGATTTGGAGGTTCCGGCTGCCACAACAAGAGGATCCACTTGAGCAGGCCACCAGTTCTTCGGAGAATCACAAATAAGGAATGATGCTCCAAGCATGCCTAGAGCGATAATCGCACCTGTGAGATACAGCACAAATTGGAAATCCCCAACGTAAAATAAGCTCGGATCTGTATATATTATTATAAATGGAACAGCCCCATAAGCCCATGCTCCGTTCGCAAGCCCAAGTCTCCAACCTCTTTTGTCGGGGAACCATTTTGAAATGACTCCGCCACCAGCAGCGTAAGCGAGGCCCGATGCAAGTCCGCCGATCATTGCATAGCCTACGTACGATATCCATGCCGCAAATGCATTTGCAAAGAATATATATGATACCATTAGCAATGCCGACCCAAGCCAGATCATTCTCCTTAAAGAGAGTAGTCCTCTCTCCCTCAGACGAGAGAATATATAAGCAGCTACCGTGGCTTCAAACAATACATATACTGTATAATTGAAGAACCCTTCTACAGTTGTCCAACCATAATGAGATATAACTAAAGTCGAAGCAGCCCCCCAACCATATTCCAGAACACTCCCAAAGAAGAAACACATCCAAGCCCCTAGAACCATCGTCTTCCTGCTTAGCTTGTAGCCCAGGATTTTCTTGGTGACATCCTCCGGACGTTCTCCAACCCTATATTGCCTGCCGTTTTTGTCCTTTAATAGACGGTAAGACCCATATGGCGATTTAATATTACCAACCGAACCACTTACATTAGTTTCAACTATATTAAACACCCTCCTTACGTTTTGTTAAAAGAATATATTCAGATAGCCATATATGATAATTTATTGTTCCAGTTCAAGTTAAGTTTAAATACCAACTGATATACTTTATGTTTGCTATTTCTTTACTTCCTGATATTCATTTTTTTTTGTGATTTAAATTCCGTATCTATTTCTTTGTTCGGAGTTGAAAATAAGTTTTGCTAATCTGACATATGATTTAAGAGAAAGGTATTCTGGATTCAAGACTTTACAAAAGGTTTTGGTCAAATGGATATTTGAAATTTTCTAAAGCGTTGAGCTTTGGGACAAAATTAACCTTGGAACTGGTTTAACTTCTCTTCGTCTTCAGTGGTTAATTTCACTTCCCTCACATGGTATGTGAGTGAATAGCCACCGAGGAAATCCAGAACTTTATCCCGGTCGTCTTTCCTGAGTATTATAACACCCCTCAGCAGTTTCCTGTGTGGAATATCCTCCATAAAGCCATGCCTGTGATACTTGTATCTACCATTCCATGATGATGAATCCTGACCGTAGAACTTCTGCATGAACTTGTTTATTGTGCCATGATCGGTCTTCTCAGGAAACTGGAACAGTATCATGATTCCATTCATTGTGTGGAATAGTCCACTTAACTATTTAAACATGTCTGATATATACATACATGGCCAGGAAGACTTCCGAAGATCTCAGGAATATCGTGAAATCGGTAAGGGACAAATCTTTTCCATATGAGAGGAGGGAGGAGAAGGACAGGAACTGGCATGATTACGATCAGGCACAGGTGAACGAGATCGCCGATGTGCTGGAAACAATAAGGGATGTTGTGGATCTTGCAGCATCCCGTATCAAGGAAGAGAAGAGGGGAGCGGGAAGGCCACCAGTTCCCGCACAGGATATTGTGAAGGTAATGCTCATGCAGGCATACTTCGGTATGCCCAACAGGATTGCACAGGGATTCCTGAGGTTATTCGGGGAAAAGCTTGGCATATCATCGGAATTCTCCTACAAGACAATAGAGAGAGGCTACGATCCTGCAAGGACAAAGAAGATCCTGGACGAAGTTCTGAAGATAATGAACGAAACTGGCAATTCCGAGGAGAATATATTTTCCACTGACGGCACCGGAGATCCAAGCACCATGAAGGTCAACTATGAATCAAAGAGGAGCCAGCAGAGGATCGATAATGAGAAGAATAAGGACATGAAATCCGACGCTTTCCCGCACACTGAGGGAAAGCATGACTTCCAGTATTCTTCCTTCTCGGCGGGAGTGCACACAAAGATCATCTCAGGATATTTCACCACGGATGATCATTCCATTGGGGAGCTGTCGATGTTTCCGGACATAATGGCACAGACAGTAGATATGTGCCCTCAGATCGAAACAATGCTTGGGGATGCATTGTATTCGAACAGGAAGATCTGCTCAATCGCAGAAAGTTATGGAATAACACCATATTTCCTTCCAAAGACAAATGCAACATTCCGTGCCAAAGGCGTAGAATCATGGAAGACGATGCTCTACAGTTTCATGGACGATACACAAATTGGCTCGAGGAATACCATATGCGATCAATATCCGAATCCGTGAACTCGATGATGAAGAGGAAGATGCCTGTCAAGATAAGAAAGAAACTACCTCTGAGGAAGAATACAGAAGAGATACTAAAGATCAACATGCACAACCTCAGGCAGTACAGCTACCTGAGGCATACAGACCCGGAGATGATAAAAGATTACAGGGAACTGTATCTGAAATAATATTGTCCCAAAGCCAAAGCGTTGGGAGTGGATATATCCGTGAAATGTGAGAACATATAGGTGCTTTAAGAAGGTAAAAACTGTTTAGAAGTTATACAGGGCATCTGTGTGAAAAAAGAAGGATATACTTACGGCACTTAGAAAGAGGGCCACAGAAAATATGGCATATAAAATGAATGAAGTCCACAAAGTTAAGCAAGGTAGCTATTAATGTCGATGATCATAATATTTTGTGTTTAAGATTATTTTAAAGAAGAAAAGATAGCTTGATTTTCGAGGTGAACTTTTCAAACCTAGAGTGTGATATAGAACTCATCATAAGACACTAACCATTTTCTATGAGCAAAGCAATGTTTTCGTGGAATAGAGACGGGCATTTTAAAAAACTTTTGATAGTGGTGATCTAATAAGCTAGAACTTTAATTGAGCGTCTCAGCGCCGAGGATTACATACTTCTTTGAACTTTACTAAATAGGTAGCCAAAGTATTACTTGCTTTGTTTGATTGCTAATTCACAGTATTTATTCCAAATAAAATTGGTGGTTAAGATTAGAGGTGAAGTTAGGAATTTAGTTAGAACTTATTGCTAATTTCGATAATCAATAGTTTGAACACGTTCAAACAAAAGTAGTTAAGTTTTAGTTAGTTGTATAATCAAGAGGATAAAGCATGATGCAAACTCAAAAGCCGCATTTAATAAGACTAGAGGTGAATTATCGTGGGATTTTCCAGAAAACTTTGGCTTACCACATTTCTGGAGATGTAGTTTACGCTGCCCACAAAGAGGGAAAAACCGCATTCTCTAATGGCAGGTACAGTGACGACCCACAGAGAAACGGTATACCGTGCGCAAACTTCGCCTATTTTTCAAAGGATCTTTCTGAGGAAGATCTAGAAGCCGAAGCAAGTGCATCCATGGATATCACACAGGCTGAAGTTGTAGTAGTCCTAGACGACACGATGGTGAAAGGCCTTGAGCCATGGGGTGGATATGGTATAAGACCAATCAATGAGAAGGTCGTGAAAGATGGCGTGATTCTTATCGTGAGCAACAGGAAGCCGGCTGATCTTGTCGCACAGATGGAAAAGAAGAACTTCCCATACAGAATTGCAATACTTCCAGGAGAAGCCAGCTTTGCCGGCTTGTGGTATTTCAAGGATGACATGACAGATGTCAGGGTACTTGGCGCCATAGCAAAGGTAGCCCCTGAAATAGCATCTATCGACACGGTTGCTAATTATGTTGCCTCAAAGTACAAGAGCAAGGACAAGGCGGCTGCTGCCAGGAAGGCATACGAGGAAGTCAAGATATCAACAGTGACCGCAGGAACAGGTATTGACTGGCCGTATCCGAAGCCGATTCTTCCCGGCTGGAAAGATTTTGACGAAGGCGTATATGTAAAAGGTGTTAAGAGAGGATTCCAGATGGGTCCCAGAGGACAGAACCGGAACCCTGATTTCAAGCGTGGCACTAGTAAGACACAGAGACCTGTTGTACGATTTGACCTGTGCACAAAGTGTACACTCTGCTGGTACGACTGCCCTGATGAGGTCTTCGACCCAACGACAGATGGCTTATATGACGTGAATTATGAGTACTGCACTGGGTGCGGCAGATGTGCAGAGGTATGTCCTGTCGAGGATTGCATCGTCATGGTTGATGAGCTTAAGTTTGAAAACCAGGACTCACCGTACGTCTTGTACAAGAAAGATCCGGAGAAGTACGTCAAGTGGGCAGAAGACAAGAAAGGCAAGGAAAGACTCATGCCAAGTCCTGTAACGGGAAAGGGAAGCAGTGTTTCCAAGGTTGAGACTCCAAAGCCTTTCAAGAAGGGAGTGGTGAAATAAAATGGTTGTTAAACAGGAAGAAAAATCCGTATTTGATCGCGAAGAATTGATGACTGGGACAGATGCAGTGGCAGAAGCTGTTAAGCTTGTTGACGTGGATGTCTTTGCTGCATATCCAATCAGGCCTTATACAGGCGTTATGGATAGACTCGCTAGGTTCATTGCGAACGGTGACCTTGATGCAGAGTACATTGTTGCAGATGGTGAACATTCACAGTTTGAAATCGGAAAGCATGCTTCGTCTGTCGGTGCAAGAGCGTTCGTTGGAAGCAGCGGAGTAGGATGGTTGTATGCAATGGAATCGATAGGAGTGACTGCTACAGACAGGCTTCCTCTTGTTGCACTAGTAGGGAACAGAGCTCTAGATGATCCTGGAGCCTTCGGAGTAGAGCACAATGATGCACTTCTTGTCAGAGATCTGGGCTGGCTCCTTTGCTGGGCATCAACCGCTCAGGAAGCTTTGGACACAACTTTAATTGCCTACAGAGTGGCAGAGGATCCCAAAGTCAGAATGCCTGCGGCCGTTGCAATGGATGGAGGTTACCTTACACATTCACAGCACATGGTTCGCGTCCCTACGAAGGAAGCCGTTCGTGATTTCCTTCCGACATATGATCTGGGAAACAGGAGAATGCACCCAGACAACCCAGTATCTATTGCACCTCAGGTCAATGAAGACTGGGTAATGGAACTCAGAAAACAGAATTATGAAGCGGCAAAAAGATCAAGGAAAGTCATCACTTCTGCCTATGAAGAGTATAACAGCATATTCCACTCGGATTATGAGAATCCATTCATCGAAGAAACAAACGTTGAAGATGCAGATACAGTTCTGGTGGGAATGGGCAGCGCTGCCGTGGTAGCCAGATCGGTTGCTAATGAAATGAGAAAGGAAGGAAAAAAGGTAGGGTTCCTCAAAATAAGATGGTACCGTCCTTACCCAACTGAGGAGATCAGGAAAGCTCTTAGCAATGTTTCAAACGTGGGCATAATAGAAAGGAACTTTGCAATGGGTGCACCGGATGATGGAGCGATAACCATGCATGACCTGCAGTCCGCACTGTATGACAGCAAGAACCATCCGAGGGTTGTTGATTTCATAGCTGGCCTTGGTGGAAGAGAAATTTCAAAGAAAGAAGTGAGGAAGATGTTCGAAATGACTGCCGACAAGAAGTCTCCAAAGATTTCGTGGATCGGCTTGAGGGAGTAAAGGAGGGAGAAAAAAATGGTTGAAGAAGTTGAAGAATTCAAGAATGCAAATCTGTACAAAGGTGTACACGCAGTTGACTTAGAGGAGCTATACACATCCGGACACAGGACGTGCCAGGGATGCGAGAGCGCCCTTGTCATGAGAGATTTTGTCAAGGCATCCGGTCCTAGGACTGTTGTGACAGGAGCCACAGGATGCATGTATGTAGCGAATACCTCTTACATGACGACTCCCTGGATAGTGCCTTGGATGCACACACAGCTGGCAGCAGGTGGAGCATCCGCTGTGGGAATGGCCGCCGGTTTGAAAGCATTGATGCGCAAGGGAAAGATACCGAAAGAGAAGATTAATGTGATTAACTTCTCAGGAGACCTTGGAGCTGGTGATGAAGGCCTCGGAGGACTATCAGGAGCGATGCAGAGCCCGTATGATCTTCTCGTAATCGTCTATGATAACGAATCTGCTGCAAACACAGATATACAGGCGTCCGGTTTAACAACATGGGGAGCCCAGACCACTTTCAGCCCAACAGGTCCTGCAAAGAGAATATTGCACGAAAGATGGAAGAAGAATCTTGCCGCAATGATGGCAATCGGCCATCCAAACGTCAAGTATGTTGCAACGTCGTGTGCTACATTCCCGCCAACTGACTACATGAACAAGGTGAAGAAGGCGCTCAGCATCGGAGGACCTACTCTCATTCACACAATAGACCCGTGCCCCAAGGGATGGGATTACCATCCAAGATATTCTCATGTACTGGGAGAACTTGCCATCAAGACCGGTATATTTGCCGACTACGAAATAGTCAATGGCGAGGTCAGGTACACATACGACCTAAGGAACAAGAAGAGAATCCCGGTAAGGGAATACCTTGAGAAACAGGGCAGATTCAGCCACTTCCTGGACGAGGACTATGAATATGTTCAGGCAAAAGTTGACGAAATGTGGGATGAGTGGGAATTGCCAGGTATCCTTCCAATTAAAGCCGGATTAAAGGTCAAAAAATAATATTTTAATTTTTTATTCAATTTTATGCCTGAGGATCTTAAACCTTGGCATCTATCTTTTTTCTGTATTCATAAATGAATAATCGCTTGCAAGAAGAACGTTGAACGTTTTTCTTTCAATTGAACGGAAGTGGTAGCTAAGCGTACTTTTCGGGATCTGGAGTTTCTTGCCTAGTTCAGACATGCTTATTTTTCTTGGCCAGTCAAAATAACCATGATCCATCGCACTTAACAGAATGGTGCTTTCAGTTTCGCTCAGCCTGTTGATAATGTTCATGAGATTAAGCTGATAGAAAATTGAGGGATAATCAGAAATGAATTTCTTTTGCGTGATGCTCTGAATGGATAACACAGTTGTATTCTCGTCGTTAATTGCATCTGCCTTTAATGGAGATCCATTGCTTATGTAAAACCATTTCTCGACACCATTGTGCACAACAACAGGGTGTATCCTGAAACCAATGTATCCAAGTTTATTATACATGGAAGTTGCATCGGAAGTATAGAAAAGATTAGCCATTGCCCCTTGTTTTGATATAACTGTAAAGTTCTTAATTTGCGGCCTGCTGGAAAAGTATCTTAGCGCTTCGTCCAGTTTTTCCTCGCTCGGCGAATAAAAAAATGAAAACATTGTTTGCCTAGATCCATCGAAGGATGTGTGCATAATGAGGATGTAGAGTTTCCTAAACTTCTCACTAGTCTCAATATGAGGGCAATCGCTTTGCTTGACCGTTATCTCTGAAATTATCGTATTTTCTTATTCTTATTAAAGTATTAAATCTATCTCTTGACCCTTATGCTAAATATTTATAATATTGGACCAATGAGAGTTCATTTTGGAGTGCTTTCTGCGGCGCGTCAAATGGCTTATATGTGAGTGTATGATTAGAAATATCCGTCAGTTACTATCTTTTATGGTGCATAACAAAAGCCTCTTTTCTCTGAAATGTGGCCCTCCATAAGTATACATGCCATTGCAAGTTCGATGTGGATATTTTTGTTTGAAAAGACCTCATTTTTGTGTCTGACTATTTGATTTTAATTTCGAGGTAGTTTAAGATGACAGAAGAAACTGAAAAGCAAAAACAGATGGGGACTAGAATTCCCCTTTGGTTGATAGTATTTAGCATGATTATTGCGATGGTATTTGTTAGCCCGTATGAATATTCATGGTCTTTGTTTACCGCCCCCCTGGGAAAATTGTTCGGCATTAGTGCTACAGGAGACCTGATTTCGACAACATTCTCCATATATATCGTGGTACAGGCACTTACGATGTTTTTCTCTGGGCGCTATCTGGATAAGAGAAGACATCTTACCCCTTACTTTGTCGTTATCGCAGGAATACTGACGAGCCTTGGTTGGATCCTTAGTTCCTTTACTTCAAAATCGACCGGCTTATATTACCTGTATGTTGTTTACGGTATCGGAAGCCTTGGACCTGGAATAGTTTATGGTGTCGGAATATCGACCGCTTTGAAATGGTTCCACGGGAAGACAAGAGGGCTCGCAGTAGGGCTGATTGATCTTGGTTTTGGTGCCGGTTCTTTCGGAGTGTCTCCACTCGTGAAGTATATAATTACAAATTACAACTTCCATGCTGCATTCCTTTATGTGGGCATTATGATGCTCATAATCGTACCCTTCGGTATGCTTGTTAGGTATCCGCCACCAAATTATGTTCCGCCAGGCAAGACAGAGGCTCAGGCAGAGGTTGTCAGAAAGAGGGTTAAGAAGAGCGGGCTTGAGGACAATCCGAGACAAATGGTTTCGAGATGGCAGTTTTGGGCCATTTACATAGGATTCTTCTTCGTTGCAGGCGCATATTTAGGAATAGTTGGAAAACTACCCTCCATAGGTGCTACTGTGACCGGCGTGGCGGTTGCAGGATTCATTGCAGTATATGTATTCCCGCTTTCTAACGGTATTGGAAGATTTGTCTCTGGAGTGGTTTCTGATTTCATTGGAAGAAGAGAATCCATGCTACTCTTCTTTGGTATAGCCGGAATTGGTCTTTTGACCCTGTTTTCAATGAAGTCTGAAGCGAGCTTTGTTGCAATGATAATATTGATTGCGTTCTGTTCAGGTCCGCTGTTTACACTTTGGCCTGCTATGGTTGGAGACTACTTCGGGGAGCAGAAGTCTGGCGGAAACTACGGCTTGGTCTATACAGCCAAAGCAGTTGCAGGACTGTTTGCAGGATACGGATTTGCAGTCTATTACACTGACTACGGAGTACATAACTCTCTGCTCCTGACGGGTGCAATGATGATTATAGCTGCACTGATTGGATTCTCCATTGTTGTACCTAAGGTCAAGCAACATATGAATGCCGCCAAAGCAGCGACGCCCGGTAATCAATAAAGGCTTTTTTATTAACTAACTCATTTTTTATTTATTTTATTCTTTCATATCTCTTTGCAATTGCTTTAGGAAATTTCCGAGTCCACTCTCTCCACCTCTTGTCTCTTTGTTAATTCAATCCTGCAAGAGTGGAAGAACTTTTCCTGTGTGATAAAACTTGAGAGATTAGTATTGTAGGCAATCGCAAATATAGACCATACATGTTATGTGTGAAAATTTAAGAATCGGCTTTCGAAAAACCATGGGTGACTCCTATCTTACCGTCAAGATCCCTATATGAGGATAGAAACATAAATGGAAAAAATATAAAATAATGTTAAAGTTTGTTTACTCTCAGGCTCGATAATTCATTGAAAAGCCCGTAACAGGATCATAATGTGCATGACCCTGATGTACAGGCTGGATCATATGTGGAGTCGACTTTGAGCAGTTTGTCCGGGGCAGAGATAATAAGTTCCTGGGTAGCCTGTTTTGCATCCTCTGGTTTCTTTTCTTTTGTACCCATGTACAGAACCTGCTGTGACTTTGAGCCGTCCCGGTATACGGTTATGCCCTTGCAGTGGAGATCTCTGGCAAGCCTGTACGCCATTGAAATGTCGTCCCTTGTTGCAGAGTTTGGAAGGTTTATGGTCTTGGAAACACCGGAATCACAGTAGTTCTGGAACGCAGCCTGCATTAGCACATGCCATTTGTAATCTATCTCCTGAGCAGTCAGATACAGTTTCTTTAGATCATCAGGAAGTGCAGTGTCCGATAAGTTACCTGTCTGGGCGATCTTAAGCATAAGCTGCTCAGAGTACAATCCAAGATCCTTCAGACTCTTCTCCAGATAGGGGTTGACTTCGAGCAGCTCCTGGCCATCTAACACATGTCTGACAAATGCCAGAGCAAACAGCGGTTCGATCGATGATGAGCATCCGGCTATTATTGAAATAGTTCCGGTTGGTGCTATTGTGGTCGTGGTTGAGTTGCGCATCTTATGGTTTATTGACTCCCAGTAAGATCCTTTCCATCCTGGGAATACGCCTCTCTCCTTGGCAAGTGCTTCAGATGCCGCGTGTGACTCTTCCTGAAGGAAGGACATAATGTCTTCGGCGGTCTTGAGGGCCTGAGTGCTGGCGTATGGGATGCCCATTTGAACCAATGCATCTGCAAATCCCATGACACCAAGTCCGATCTTCCTTGTAGTTCTGGATACGCGTTCTATCTGCTCAACCGGGAACAGGTTAGCATCAATAACGTCGTCGAGGAACCTGACAGAAAGCCAGATTACATCCTTGAGGCGTTCGTGGTCGATCTTCCCTCCCTTGACGAATCTTGCAAGATTAATCGAGCCCAGATTGCATGATTCATAGGGAAGAAGGGGCTGTTCGCCGCATGGGTTGGTGGACTCAATGTCTCCAAGATTCTTAACGGTGTTATGTGCATTGATCTCGTCAAGGAAGATTAGTCCTGGGTCTCCTGTCTTCCAGGCATGATCAATGATCATGTTCCAGAGATCTGCCGCCTTCATCTTTCTCTCGACTGCACCTGTTCTCGGGTTTTTCAGTTCAACGTAATCGTCGCGATCGAGTCTTTCAAAGAAGTCACTGTCTATTCCCACAGAGATGTTGAAGTTGCTCAGTACTGTGTTGGCAGAGTCTTTAGAGGATATGAAATCTACAATCTCGGGATGATCATACCTAAGGATGCCCATATTGGCACCACGTCTCTTGCCACCTTGCTTTATGACGTTTGTGGTTGTGTCAAATATTGACATAAAGGAAAGAGCTCCTGAAGCTACCCCTTTAGTGGATCCTACAAGGTCATCTCTTGGTCTAAGCTTGCTGAATGAAAAACCGGTTCCACCGCCTGACTTGTGGATCTTGGCAGTGTTCGCAAGTGTTTGAAAAATACCGTCTATTGAATCCTCAACGGGAAGCACAAAGCAGGCGGAGAGCTGACCCAGGTGAGTACCGGCATTCATCAGTGTTGGGGAGTTTGGGACGAAGTCAAGATCGGTCATAAATTTCTCAAATTTCTCAACATACTTGTTGACCTCGGCGGAATAAGCTCCTGCATTATCTATAAAAGATTCGAAGGTGCCGTTCACAAATCCCTCTTTCATGAGGTTCTCAAACGCCCTCTTGAGTGTATTAGTTTGCAGCTCACCGAGTGCAAGTTTGATGCCGTTATGTGAATTATTATTTAAGGATGAGTAAATATATTCTATGATACCTACATTGTATGCAACACGGTGAAAAAGTTCCCTTGGTGTCTCAATCACATTACCTACTTCATCCTTGAGAAGATACCTCGATTCCAGCACCTTAATCGCATTAAGGGATAGTTTCAGATCATCGGTTACACCAATGCGCATCTTCTCTTCCCTGACTATCCTGCGGCGTTCCCTGTAGAGAATGTAGGATTTGGCTACATCTGCAAAACTAATTCCATCTCTTGTGTATGACATCAGCTCATTTTCAACTATATCCTGAACTTCTTCTACAGATGGAATATGGTCCAAGGCGTCAATTCTGGTAACTACAAGGTCTGTAACACGCTCGGCATCAACCATTGTGCCCTTCTTTACAGAGAGCATCGCCTTGTAGACTGCCATTGTAATTTTTTCCTTATTGAAAGGGACTTGTGTTTTATTCCTCTTAACTATGTAATCCTGCATTTTTTTCACCATTTGTCGGTATCATATTGATCTTCTCTAGTAAATAAAGACTTTCTATTACTAATTTTTGTGCTGATTTCTAACCAATTACGTGACCAGTTACGTAATCATATTTGTTATCAGATATAGTAATTATTAAGAGAAACTAGAGATTAGCGACCCACTCTAAATGATCGGCTTTGCTATTACAATGGATCTATGAACTACCATAAATATAGAGTTCAACAGTATTGCACCTGCTTCTAAAGTGGATAAAGTTAAGGTATTTGGAAGCCAGTTTGCTTTGAAATAACCTCCCCAACTCAACATGTTGATTATTCCAAATATCAAAAGTGTCATATAAATTGAGAAGAAAATCCTCGTTGCGTTATCCATCTTCTTTCTCAGACTTCTATTATTATGGCTCATATTAAGGTTTTCAGATACGCCCCATCCAAGATCATCTATGGCCGGATATTTCCAAGAATGCTTGTAATCAGTGAAGCAGGTTTTCCTGTTGCCTCGGTATTTGATTTTCAAATCCAAAGCCTAATGTTTGTTCTCCAGTATTAGTAAAGTGTGCCATTGCGCTTACCCGTGGAAAAATAATATTTGTGTTACACCAGCAACAGTACCGATAGTTACAAAAAACCAAAAAAACTTGTCTAAAGGAAGGTTTGAATTCTGGCAAAAAGTGACAAAAGTTTAGTTGTATCAGATATTATCCAGTCGTGGACAATTCAAGAGAAAGACAACCACCCAGAGAAAGCAACATAAATAATATCTATCTATTGCGAAGAAAAGTACTCCTTTACTACGTTATAGTTGCAACTTTATTTGCAACAATAGGCACCATAATGGGTTTGATAGAACTATTTGTCTTCTCAGGCTATGCCAGCCAATTCAGGTTTGGTTTCTTTGATCATCCATTTCTTCAGATGTACGGATTCCTTGTCCTCTTTGTGAGTGGAGTCGCTGTTGTACTCGTGCCAACTTTCAGAGGTCATACACCAGATACAGGATATGTTGATTACATCTTTCTGCTGGTGATGGTCCTATTTCAGGTATTTATTATTGCTGCTATGCTTATCCCGAACCTGGAGCGAATATTCCTCTATACTGCATTTGCCTTCGTTGTCGTTTATAGCATTAGATATAACTTTCTTGTTTGGGAGGGGACAAATGTTGGAGCCCGTAAAATCGATCTGGGAGATTTCTTCCTTGTTCTCTCTGGAGTGGCCCTTTTGCTTTCATCCATCATGTTCCTGAACAATTTCCTCTACTCCCCTAATATCTTCACGCTGCCGATGATCTATATCTTGCTGGTTGGGTTTGTCGGTTCGGTGATCATCGGGGTCATGATTAAGACCTCTCCTTCGTCTCCCTCAAAACTTAGGCATTCATTGATCCAAGTTTCTATGATATTTGCTTTAATATCTGTCCTCGCCGACTTTTTCATTTCTATTTTTGGCCTAGTATCTTTCGATTACATATCTGGTATTCTTTTCCTTATCGAGGTGGGCTGTTTTGCACTTGCTCAACTTGTTCTTGCTATTAAATCGATAGGAAGTGAGGAAAAAATCAAACTGCGGTCAGTGTTTTCTATGAAGATAATCAGCTTCAGCAGGTTGAGCGCCGCGATTTCATATTTCTGGATAACCGCCGGAATATTATTCGGAATAGCTTATAGTCTTGATGTCAACCTTTACTACTTCAAGATTGCTTCGATTCACTCCATTGGACTTGGCTTCATCGGCTCTACCATAATGGGATATGCCCCCCTTCTACTGCCGGGTATTATCTCGGAAAGAGCTCCAAGACTGCGCATAAATCCAATCTCACTATACCTGTTAAACATTGGTACTATTCTTATGGTATCGGGGTTTGCAATAGCTGCCTACGCAGTCCAAGTACCTGCTCTATTCATCTCCGGAGGCATACTTATTGTTGTGGGCATAATCTGGTATATTGTTGACATACACCTGTATATATTCCACAAAACTGAAACGGAAAGTGTAAGCTTTTCTGATAACTGGTGATGGTGTCAGGATTTCTTTTTACTTTATCGATGTCTTTTCACGCATCCATGAAAATGCAAATGAAAAAACTGTAATAATTAAGAAAGCTTAAAAAACCGATTTGCATTTCAAACTGTCCACAATTAGTATGTGTGATTCATGAACACATATGACGACGTGAGACGTAAATTGGTTCTGCTATGGGCTCCGGAAAGAGCTGACGGCGAGTCACCGTACTGTGAGGTTCCGATCAGCAGCGAACCAAAAACTTCCCAGCGGGTCAGGGATTATGAGGAGTGATTAATCACCGTTAACCTGGGGAAAATTCTCAAGAGGTATTTGCGTGGAATTCAGGGAAGGTAAAGTTCAGAACCCGGATCTGGCCGAAGTGGTCGATACAGTTAAGCGTTGTATCAAGACCTACGATATCGTTGTGACTCCACTCGACCTTTACTTCTATTACTTCCCTGACGACAATCCGGACCTGCATGAGTGTTTTGAATCTATCCGAATGGAACTTGTCCCAAAAGGATACATTCCATTCCTGTCCGAGGAGACGGAGAGATTTATCGTAGTCAGGCACAGGCCTGAAGAAAAGTACAGGAGCAGCAAGGTAAACATTGTTCTTTTCATCCTGACACTCGCCTCGACCATATATGTGGGTTCTCAGTTCTCCCTGAGCTTCATCAGGCCAGGACCCTTGCGGGACCTTGATGCAATCATGTACGGTTTTGTCTTCTTTTCTGGGCCGTTGCTTCTGATACTAGGCATTCATGAGATTGGTCATTATATTGTTGCCCGCAGGTATAGCGTCAAGGCATCTTTTCCGTTTTTCATACCTGTCCCGATATCCATTGGAACGTTTGGTGCCTTCATTTCCTTAAGGGATCCAATACCAAACAGGAAAGCAATGGTGGAGATTGGCGCTGCAGGCCCTATATTCGGTTTCCTGGTGGCGCTTCCCCTTCTTTTCGTTGCAGATTACTTTCAGAGAGTGTTCGTTCCAATTTATATCCCTGCCAATCCACTTGTTGTTCAGTTTCCGCTTATCTATCATCTCTTTGGAATAATCCCGAAGTCTCTGATCCCGCCTGTCAGTGCCCCGATTTTCCCGATGGAGCTTGCTGTCTGGGTTGGCATGTTCGCTACTGCCCTTAACCTCATACCAATCAGCCAACTTGACGGAGGTCATGTATCCAGGGGGATGCTCGGAAGGAGATCATATATCGTGAGTTACATCTTTTTGGGCGCCATGCTGTATTTTGCTTTACAATATACAGGATGGATCATAATAGTCCTGCTTGCGGTGCTGATGGGTATATCACATCCACCGCCATTGAATGATTACCAGAAGCTTTCCATGCGCGACTACGCAATCGGCGCTTGTGTTCTTGCCATGTTCATACTTACCTTTACTATTACGCCAATTATTTCAGGTTAATACATCCAAAGAGGATTCATTTTATATTCAGGATGCCATAGCAAGAAGCTGAGCGTTCATGGGAGATTTAACCTTTCAAAAATTTGTAGAGTTTCTCACCGAGAGAAAAGACGAAATAATATCCTCAATGATTGTAGACCGCGGATCTGAAGCATACAGTTTTTTCTCGAAGCATTTCTTGCAATATTATAGGGAAACCTCCGGAGGGAATAGATACACCAAATCGGTTGCAGCTGCTGACAGCAGTGAATTTGTTAGGGAACTGTACAATGGCAGGAAGATAATACTATCAAGAGGATATTCAATATTCGAAGCCTCCACATACAGTAGCTTTTTTTCAGATGTGACATGGGTTTCAAGAGACGATCTCAGGTCGCTCACAACAATGATCATGGAAGACTGTGAGCACAGGTCCATGCTGGATCTATTAGATCATGAAAAACCGGAAATGATATTGATAGATGGTTCCCTGACTGGGCGCATTATGCATGGTAACAGGGAATTCAGGGCAGACCGCATGGAAGGTTTTACAGAGCAATATTACTCAGGCCTTATGTCTCTTTTAAAGAAAGCCGGTGAATCCGGATCAAACATTGTGTTTCTCAGCAAGAGTTCAGAATCACGTTCACTCGTATCTGAAATTATTAAGAGTTCCGGTAAGGGTAGCGAGGAAAGATCCAGTATGACGAGAATAGTTGATCATGTGCTGATAAAATCTCTGGCTCGATCTCCTGGCTATTCAGTTCCTGTGGAGTTCCCACACAGTAACCTTGCGATCAAGGGCTCCATTTGGACATTTCACTTGCTTCCTGAATTAAATGATCTTCCTTTGAAGATAGATTTTATCTCGTCATCGGAAAAGAGTTACGACCGTGCCATGCTTGAAAGAATAGTGGATACAATTTTCTGGGCATACGCTGGACAGAAAGTTTACAATATCTGGCTGTCTAAGGTCGACAACATGGTCAAGTTCCGTTCGGAAGAGGTGGAAAAGATATACATGCGGCAGTTTGAGAAGACCATCGGAATACCAATGTATGAAACCAGGGGAGAGAGACGTGCAAGAATCAGGATCTGAAAAGCCCATAGGTTATACGGTTGGTGAAAATTCATCGGACAGGTTCACCTTTGTTATTTCAGATATTTCTGAAGTCTCGAAATGGGAATATGTCTTCGCTTCGATAGGTAGCAGGAAAGTAATAGGAAGAATTGAAAAAGTCGTTTCAAGGAGCGATCTCCTGAACCAGGATATGGATTTTCTATCAGTAAAGAAATATGTCGAGACCGAGCTTGCGGATCAGGTTTTCCTTTGCCAGACCAAGAGCCTTGGTTCTGTTGAAGGAGATTCGCTTGTGCTGTCCAGAAAGATCATTCCTCCCGGATCCCCTGTCTGGCGGGCCTCCCAGGAACTCCTTGAACGTCACCTCAGTTACCCGGAAGAGAGATCGCTGCATATCGGACACCTTGTCGACAGGAATGATGTACGCTTAAGCGTTGACATAAATGGTCTCAAGAGGCACCTCGCTATACTTGCCCAGACAGGTGCAGGAAAGAGCAATGCTGCCGCTGTGCTTATGGAAGAGCTCCTGAAGAAGGGTGCTTCCATAATAGTGCTTGATCCTCATGCCGATTATGCACTGATGCGCACCGGTAAAGGCGGTGCAAAATATGCATCCGATGTCATGATTTTCAGGACGCCTCTTAGCAGCGGAAGATACAGTTCTCAGGCCGGCGCCATTTCGTCCCTCTTCACGCTTAGGTTCCAGGATCTGGAGCCGGATGAGATTTCTGATATAATGGGCATAAAAGAGGAATGGAGCACACTAAGGAGAATAGTTGATGATATTTATAACAGCATGAAACCACCTAGGGATCTTGCCTCCTTCATCTCGGCTTACAAGGAGATCAAGGGCGAGGACGCATCGAAGATCTCAGGAAGGATCAGGATACTTACGAAGATAAGCAGCATATTCTCTGATAGCACTACGCCTATGGAAGAGTACCTCTCTCCCGGACAGCTTTCCATCCTCGATCTCTCTGGGATGGATCAGGCGTTAGCCAATTACTTCGCACACAGGGTCTTGAGCACCATATATGAGAGCAAGATGGAGGCAAATGCTGGTTTTCCCGTTTTCGTGTTTGTGGAGGAGGCACACAATTTTGTTCCTCCCGGTTCGAGAACACTGATAGCGCAGATGCTGCGTAAGATAGCATCGGAAGGAAGAAAGTTCGGTATGTTTCTTGTTGTTATATCGCAACGCCCTGGAAAACTGGATCAGGACGTGCTCAGCCAGTGCAACAGTGCCATAATTCTCCGGATCACAAACCCGCTGGACCAGAAGGCAATAATGGAGAGCAGCGAAAGCATATCTGAATCCATGCTTCAGGATCTTCCTTCGCTGAATATTGGAGAGGCAGTCCTGACCGGTGAATTTGTCAGGATACCCGTAATCGCAACCATAAGGAAAAGAGAGACTGCAGAGGGGGGAGGAGACATTGATCTTATTTCCCTTCTCAGGGAGGCAAGGAAGATCCGCGACAAGCGGAAGAATCCATCTGAGTTTAAGAAATCACTTAAGGAGGAGTGGTAGATTCGCCAAGATTCATGCACTTCTCTGACACGCACCTTGGCAACAGGGAATATATGATGGATCTCAGGGAAGATGATTTCTATGAAGCATACAATGAGGCTGTTGATATCGCTCTTGAGGAGCGGGTGGATTTCATAATCCACAGCGGTGACCTGTTTGACACATGGGGGCCAAGCAACAGGGCTCTCTCGGAACTCAAAGACTCAATGCTTAGGCTGAAAGAAAAGGGTATCATGACATACATGGTCATGGGTGATCATGACCGTCCAAGACGCACTGATTATCCTGCTGCTTCGATCTTTGACTTTCTTGGCCTCACCTTAATGGGTGCCGATGATCTCAATACTGTGTATATTGAGGATAGCGATACTTTCATTGCAGGCATATCCAATATGAAAGGATCCCGCCGGGACAGCCTTCCGCAAATGTATGCCAGGGCCGATCTGATGGCTAAAGCATACAGGAATTCCATACTTATCTCTCATCAGGGCGTTTCGGGATATACACACCCCGAAGATGTCCAGATCCAGGAGATTGATCTACCCGGGAGCTTCGCATATCTTGCTTTTGGACATGTCCACGTTTCCTCGTACCGGGCAAGGCCGAGGCCCTTTTCGTATGCCGGATCTACAGAGATAAACAGTGCTTCTGAGATTGAACCGTTTCTCCGCGATGGTAAGGGTGTCAACATCGTTGATATCGACAATGGCGAAGTGAGTTTTTCCAGGAGGAGGCTTAAAAGGCCGAGGATACAGATCAAAATAGTAACAACAAAAGAAAACTTCTCTGATGATGTTGAAGGTGTGCTTCAAAAATATGAGAATACGGTACCAGGAAAAAAGCCGCTTATTATAAGCGAAGTGCATGGCAGCTCTGATTTCTCTTATTTCAGGGAGAAGATGGCAACTTACTCCGATCGAGCAATTTTCAGGAGACCGCTGCTTGTCAAGGAAAGCGCACCGGCAGTGAAGGTAGGTGAGCATTTCGACAGAGGATCCCTCTTCATGGAATATTTCAGGGGCGACAAGAAGATGACGGATCTGGCTTTGGCTGCTTACAACACTGCTACGAGCGAGTCACAGGAATCCGCAAAAGAAAGGATCCTAGCGCTGATTTTGGAAGGGGAGAAGAAGAGTGCTGATAAAGAGCCTTGAACTGAAGCATTTCCTGTCTCACAGGGAAACTGATCTTTATTTCGATCGTGGAATAAACATGATAGTGGGACAGAATGGTGCCGGCAAAACAAGCATCCTTGATGCAATAAAATTCGCCATGTTCGGCAAGGATCGAGCGAGACTGTCGAATCCCGTTTCTCATGGTTCTTCATCATGTTCCGTAAAACTTTCATTCCAGGTGGATGAAGACACATACGAAGTAATGAGATCGTACGGGGAGAGGCAGCGGGACAGGGTAGCTTCTATTTTAAGGAATGGCGTTGTGATCGCGGATTCGCAGGAGTCCGTCTCTTCAGCGGTAGAAAAGATCATTGGAATGGAACAGGACGTCTTCGAGAAGTCAGTTTTTGTGGCGCAGGGAGAAATAGATGATCTTGTAAATGAGCAGCCCAAGAAGAGAAAGGAGTTCTTCTCAAGGATGATAGGAATAGAGAAGCTTGGAAACACAGCATCTATGCTTGGCGAGATTTCACGAAGTGTCAGCGAATCTATTTCTGAGTCGCAAGGTAAGCTCGAACGCCTTTCAATGTACAGGGAGAGCATGGCCAAGTCGCTGCAGGAAAAGGAGAAACTTTCCACGGAAATAGGAAAGGCTGCCGACTCAATCCTTGAGGTCGTGAAGGATGAAGAGAAGCTGAAAGATCTTCTTTCTCGGGAAAAGGGGAAACTGGCTGAACTGCAGGCGAAATCTTCTCTTCTTTCATCGAAAAGGTCTGAGCTAAAAAGGCTCACCTCCGAAGTCATGAACATAGATGGAAAGCTGAAGAAGAATGAATCAGGAGTGGCTGAAAACAGGAAAATAGAGGAAAATCCCCTGTACATGTATCATGACGATATAATGAAGGGTTCGACATCAATATCTCGCCTTGTTGAACTCCAGGCGAGGAAGAAGGATATTGCTGCCATTGAGAGGTCAATTAATGAGATGAAGCACCAGTTATCGGATCTTCAGGGAGATCATGATTTATATACCACTGCATCACAAGAACTTTCCGGACTGGTGAAGCGCCTGAAGGTTCTTGAAACCCGTAATGATGCATGGAAAAAGCTTTCAGAGCGATTATCCTTGATAATGGATGATATTTCAACTATAGAAAAAAAGATCAGCAATCTTGGCGATGAAGTTGTGAAGATCTTCGGATCTCTGGAAATTGAACCTGCCCAGGTTGCCAGAAAGATAAGCGATATCGAGGATCATCTGGAAGAAATTGGTAAGAAAATAAATGCAAAGAAGGGTGATCTTGGGTCCCGCAATGAAAGAAAGCGGGAACTGTCATCAAGAATTGAACAGCTGAAAGGTAAGAATATTTGCCCCCTGTGCGGCTCTGAACTTTCCCCGGAGCATATCGGAACGCTTCACGCAGATGTCAATTCATCTATTGCTGCAACATTGGATGAGATTGGAGCCATTGCGGCTGAGATACATGAATTGTCGAAAGAACAGGAAAAATTGAGGAACCTGCTTGCACAGATGCGATCGAAGAGCGTATCTGATTACCTTCATGGTAAGGAATCAATCCAGAGCAGGAAACAGATCATCGAAGATCTGCAGAAGGAACTAGCCTCGCTGGAAAAGGATCATGGAGATTATGTTGCAACCAGGAAAAGAGTGGATGAACTTGAAAGCAAGATGGATGGGCTTCGAGATACTGAGGCAAGATACTCATCAATTGCAACAAAACTTGAAGCAGCTGAGGAAAACGAATCCAGGAAGAACATTGTTGAGATCGAGGCTGAAATAAATACACGAAAGGATGAACTCGCAAAAATTGAAGCATTGACCGGTTTTTCTCTTGATCCGGAAAAGGTGGAGGAATCAACTGCGCTGTTTCATCGCCACTCGCAGCTTGCAGCGATAGCAAAGGAATACGACCAGCTTTCTCTTTCAATGGAAGAGAGGAAGAAGCAAATTGCTGATCTGGAAAGAGAGGTTGAGAGCCTTGGAAAGGATGTTTCAAACCTGAACAACATTTCTTCTGAGGTTAGCAGGCTGGATGCAGAGTATGAAAAGGCAAGGGCAAAGCATGCCGAACTTTCAAGCATAGTTAGTTCACGGAGGGAGGGTATTTCCAGAATTGAGACCGAGTTGGAGGATTTCAAGCGTAAGATCCTGGAACTGGAAGCAACTGAAAGAACCGTAATTGCGATGAAAAATTCCATTGAGACAATTAACAAGCTCAGGGCGGCATTTGGAGTGGATGGCATACAGAAATACCTGAGACAGAAAGCCTCCGAATTTATTACCAATGGCACGAGGCAGATCCTGTCCTCATTTTCTCTGGATTTTGATGATGTTCTTGTAAACGAAGATTTTGACGTCTCTGTCCAGAAAAATGGGCTTCTTGAACTTGATGCGCTATCTGGTGGAGAAAGAATTGCACTTTCCATCGCGCTCAGGATCTCGATTTCGAGGTTTCTGGACGAGGAGCAACGGATTAATTGCTTCCTCATGGATGAGCCAACTACATACCTGGATGAGGAGAGGAGGGCAAACCTCAGGAATATACTCCATTATGCACTTGGAGAAGGAGAGTATATGCCACAGCTTATACTAATAACACACCACACGGAGCTCATATCCGCAGGAGACGCAATTTTCGAGGTTTCCAAGGAATCCGGTGTTTCAAGAGTTATAAGCTGATTCGCGATAGATTTTAAAACACCTAAGCATACGAGTGCACCGACTTAAACATGCAGGAAGATCTTGGGAGAATAAGCGTTGTCATTCCGACTATAAATGAGGAGAAGACCATCGGAGAGATAGTGAGTAAACTGAAAACGCTTGGTTCTGTCCAGGTAATTGTTGTGGATACCAAGTCAGCCGACAGGACAAAGGAGATTGCCGCAGAGAATGGTGCCATTGTAATTGATCAGCCGAGCAGGGGCTACGGTCTCGCATACAAAACGGGACTCAGCAGGGCAGACGGAGACGTGATCGTCTGCCTTGATGGTGATGGAACCTATCCCGTGGATATGGTGAAACCGCTGATAGAGATTCTCGAATATTCTAATGTGGATTTCATCTCATGCGATCGTATGACGCTCAGGAATAATGTGAATTATACCACGCTGCATTATGTCGGGAACAGTGTGCTGAATATCTTCATTCGCGTGCTCTTTAATTTCCCTCTCAAAGATTCACAAAGCGGTATGTGGGTATTTCGCAAGAGCATATATGGACGCATGAGCAACCTGAGCGATGGTATGTCTTTCTCACAGGACATAAAGATAGAAGCGCTCAGGCATGGCACTTTTATTGAGATTCCAATTAGGTATGGGGTCAGGGTTACTAAGCCTAAACTCAGGACATGGAGAGATGGCTTTTCCAACCTCTTTCACCTGATGATCAAGAGAATCAGCGAATAAACGTTATATTGTCTGACATAATAGCAATGTTTATATTTTAATAAAGGCTAATTGATCCGATGGTAGTACGCTTAGGACGTAAAAAGCAGCTAAAAAATGAAATCCGGAAGCCTGGAGAGCCGAGGCGTTTCATCGATCTCAATGATCTTAATTTTAGTTCGGATGCATCAGAAATCAAGACCACCGTAAAGGTAGCCGAGATATACAGGTATGAGGATATTTTCCTGATAAGGGAGTTCATAAGTGACGGAAGTTTTGTCATAGCGGATTGCAGCAAGATTTACAAGGAAGAGAGCCTGTTCAGGAATGTCGTGGAAGAGCTGAGAAGGCTTGGAAAGGATTCTGGCGGGGATATTGCGAGACTTGGTGAGTCGCTTATCATTGTCACACCAAAAGGCGTCGGCATAGATAAGCAGAAGGTCCGCGGCAGTCTCATCTGATTAGCTTGGAGCGCTCGTTGCAGCACCCTTGTTGGCCTTGGCTGGCGTTCTTTTCAATATCAGTGAAGTGCCTGCAATAACAAGGATAGCGGCAATCAAGAAATCAATAGAATAACCTGCATATTGCGATATGATTCCGGAGAGGAGTCCGCCGAATATCTGTCCCATGCCATTAAGCGAGTTGTAATAACCAATCGTCTTCCCCCTTGTGGCTTTAGGACTTATCATAGTCACCGAAGTGGTTTCTGCGATACCGATAAAGCTCCATAAAGAACCCAGCGCACCATAAACGATAAGGGCAATGATGAGCCATAATGCAGATTGGAACATAATGAACGAGACTGCTCCAAAGACTGAGAAAATTACAATTCTTGTGATTAGTGCAAACGCAAGAGATTTACGGATACCGATCCTGTTGTTTACCCTCCCAGTATATTGATAGGTAAATGCACCCAACCCGGAGTTGAGTATATACATTATATAAATCTCGATCTCACTCGCCCCAAGATGATCTATGGCGAAAACCGGGTATGGAACGAAAAACAACTGGAAAGCGAACATCAGCAGAAAGGTGCAGAAAAGATAGAATTTTAAGTCCTTTCCAAGTCGAGTTTTGCTTTCTCCTAATCCTACAAAGTGTATGATGCTGGAAGGGAAGAACCTGATTCTTTCCATGATCCGGATGGAATGTATATTTGATAGGCGTCTTCTTGGAATTGTTCTCTTAGGCTCCGGGATTGCCAGAAATATTATGATGGCTGAAAGCAGGTATATGAATGCAGATATTATGTATATATTTACGAGAAGCTCGGAGCTCTTATTTGCAAAGAATGCAATGAAAATTGTTCCAAATACAAGTCCGATCACTGTTCCCATTGATGCAACAAAGTTAAACCGTCCCATTACTCCTGGCCATCTGTCCTCACTTGAGTTCTCTATCAGAATCATAGTGCTTACAGGCACAGAAGCCATAGAAATAATCTGGAATGCTATCAGAACAAGGATATATGGAAGGAGAGCGTGAACATAAAGCATCGGAAGTAAAGAGATAAAGCCTCCGATAAAGCCAACCAAGATGAATACCTTCCTTTTCTTGTACCTGTCGGACAAAAGACCCCAGAATACTAGAGCAGGAACAGACGCAGCAGATGCGATAGCCGATGTTATTCCAACATCAAAGACATTTAGACCAAGGTAAAATGTTATGAAGAGAGGGATAAGAGGAGTGGTTAAGCCACCGGCTGCGTTTGATGCTAGGTATCCTAGGTACCAGCTATTATTTGAATAGTTTTCTTGCTGTGGATCGGTTTCAGTGGTTAGGGTCATTCGCTGGTGTGCTCCAGACTCGATTTACTGCATCCCTGCTAAATAGTTATTTCTTATGGTGCACCAAAAATTATCAGCTGAACACAAAATAGGTTTTAAAATAACAGCCAAATAAGCTAGTTCTGCATACAAGAATTACTGGTGTATTACATTTTCTTAAATAAGAAACAGATACGACACTGAAAAAAAAAGGTAAAAGATATTGTGTTATTTTTTAAAACATAGTTTTCTTGATTGCACCCTGAACTTTTTTCTTCAGGTCTTCGTTTATTTCATCTATCTTGTGAGCTGTCTTTGCATGTTCCGCAATCTTCGGCATCAACTCATCGGGGCTGTTCCCCTTGACACTAAATCCGCAGTTCATCCCTATATCAGCGCACTTAAATTTGTATGGCATTTTTATCTTAATGAGATTACAAATATAATATATATATTTAACTAAATATTCAGTACGATTTGTTTGTTTTAATTTTGGCTGACGCTTGTTTAGACTAATCTATATTCTAATTATATAGCCTGATTTCAGCATTCGTGGATCTTAATACCCTGATAATCTTTCTCGAAGCCGAAGTCTGGACACTTCAACTGCATCCCTGGATTTGTCTGCAAGTATCCACCGCCTTCCGAGTCTCTGCGCAACAACGCCAGTTGTACCGGATCCACAAAAAAAATCCGCTACCATCTCCCCTGGTCGGGTAGAAGAGGCAATAATCCTCTCCAGCAGCAATTCAGGCTTTTGAGATGGGTAACCCACGCGCTCTTTAGCCTGTGAATTTATATATGGTATTTCCCAGACATCAGATGCATTAACGATGTTGTAAACTCCCCTTGAGTCACTGAAGAATTCTGCGTCTCCTGATCCATAATTTACCACTCCAGCCTTACGATATCTGCTCTTTGTGTATGCCTTTTCTTTCCATGGCACTATCCTAAATTTAGATGTTTTCGAATAAACGAGTATAGTGTCATGCTTCCGTGCGAACCTATTGTGCGATAAGCCCCCTGTTCTGTACCTCCAAATTATCTCGTTTATAAAGCGATCATAACCAAATATCCTATCCATTTCGACTTTTACGTAATGAACCGCATGCCAGTCCAGGTGCAGATAGATCAGACCGGTTGATTTGAGAAGCCGTCTTGTTTCAATCAATCGCGGTCTGAGCCACTCTATGTACCCTTCGATATCAGATGTCCATGTATCTTCAAATGAATCTTCCGAAGCCCTTATCCTGGATTTCGCTTTCCGCACCTTTCCAGTGAAAAATGGTGGATCCATATATATAAGATCAATAAAGTTTTCCGGGAGGGCTTGCATAACGGTTAAGTTGTCGCATAAATAGAGCAAACCAGTGTCCTGTCCGTCTTTGCTTCTATATGCTTCTGGCCTCATATCAGGAGTGAATTTATGATCCGCGTATTCCTTTAACTTCTTGTTTGAAACATTAAGAGCGGTGGCATTATCTGGCCATCCATGTTTTTCGGCCATGGTTTTTGGTTGCATGTGGTCAGTGCGTGTTGTCACGGCATAACACCTTATATAACTAGTGGCTAAAAAGGAGGTGCTTTCAAGGAACTCTGCAATAGTGACATTCCCTCGGATCTTTTCATCTCGAGGTTTGCATGCAAGTCCTTAACCTTTGCCCTTTCATTTTCGGCAAATTTCGCGTCCGTTATGGCATCAATGTTTATTGCCACATTCAAAAGGGCACCCTCTGCAGCTGCAAAGCCGAAAAGCAGTCCGCATCCGGCGTCAGTCACGGCATTCCGATTACCTATCTTTATTAGATCTATGGAAAGATCCATTACCTCAAGCGCTTTTCCAGCTATTTTCCATGGAGGCAGTATTGCTTTTTTAAGGGCATCCTGAAACATCTTTGACCTGTTCAGTTTCTCCTCATCAGTGCCTTTCGGAAGCTTCCATGTCGCTGAAATGGCGTTGAAAGCAGTCTCGTCCTCTTTCATAAGATCCTCCAACTCTTTCTTGATTCTTGAAGCCTCTGCGCCGATCTCAACAATCCTCCCCTGCTGCTGTTCATAACCCTTTTTCCCGATTGTCAAAGCCGAGACCATCGAATCAAGGGCACCACCTACAATTGCAACAAGGGCGCTGGCGGCACCTCCACCTGGCACGGGATCCTTGCTCGAAAGTCGCTCGATAAAATTTTCAAGATCCATATATGCTCACTCCATCATTCTAACTTCCAGAATCTGATCAGATTTAAATGAATTTAGCTGCAAATAATACCTGGATGCTTCCACTATCGCTTCCATGGGGATAAGACCAACCACTTCAGATTCTGCAACTGTTATACCGTATCTGAGTGCTTCCAACCTGACGAGCTCAAACGCGCGATAAACTGGTGTCTTTGAGAAATTGGTAAGGTTCATGGAAATCTGTACCATGTTTTTTTCCTTGATAAAGAATGCAAGCGACTTCACAAACGTCAAACCTCCATCCTTTGCCCTCAGGGCCTTCGCAATCTTCTTTCCTATTTCCAGATTGGTCGTGTTCAAATTGACATTGTAAGCTATCAGGGCTTCTCGCGATCCAATGATTGAGGCGCCTGCAGTCCCAACCGCAGATGGTCCGTAATCTGGTTTCCATTTTGCGTCTCCTATGCTTTTTGATAATTCCTCGTATTGGAAATTCTTGTTCCTGATATCCTCCAGATTCTTCCTGGATTCCAATAAGGCGGAATTACCATACATGTAAACAGGTATGTTAAGCTCTTTTCCAACCTGCTCTCCAAGTTTTCTCGATAATTCTATGCAATCCTTCATGGTAACATCTGAAATAGGAATAAACGGTATGACGTCAGAAGCTCCAAACCTCGGATGTTCACCATGATGTTTTGTCATATCAATCAGCTTTGAAGCTGTCTTAATTCCCTCAAATGCTGCTCTTCTGGCTGGATCGGGAGGCGCTATAAAAGATACCACCGATCTGTTATGATCGGGATCCATTTCCTGATCGAGTATCTTTACGCCATCTATTGAACGAATAGCGGCTACTATCTTGTCCACGATTTCTTTGTTTCTTCCCTCGCTGAAGTTCGGAACGCATTCCACAAGCTGCATTGCATGAGTATCATATCCACTTAGAAAAATACAGCGCATCACAACTTCTTGATGATCAGGCTGCATATCGAGTCCTTGATGCTCTTTCTTACCAGAGAATCCTCTTTAATGCTCAAATGGTTTGTTCCCCAGATTTTGTGGTCAAAGATAAAATGTGTTGACTTAATTCACAGACGTGATAGAGAGGTTCGTGGTTCTTAGGAATGGAATTATATTTCAGTACTGCGAAACCCGCAGGAAAGCCGAACGCGTTGTCCGGCATGAGAAAGCTATCAGCAAGATACTCAGGGTTCCTGTAAAACTGGAGATAATCAGAGAGGATGAATTGAGAAAAGCTTAGTTGCTATGAAGAATCAAACTGTGCATTTCCATGAAAACTCGTTGTATTTCTCTGCTTTAAGGGTACAACCCTCAATAAAAAGGAAAAATCTACTAATATCCTTCCTATTATCTATAATATTGACAACATCGGTCGTTGATCCAAAAGTAGCCAAAGGAATTCAGTTCCCGGTAAGTGCCATGCGTTCGATTTGTTATAAAGAATTGAGGTAAAAATGATTAACCCCGCAGAATCCGGTTTGACACTCCAGCAGAGGCTTTCTAAAACATCTCTCTTTAATGAGCTCGGAGATAGATGGTTGAGCAGAAGGAAGTTAATTGCTGGGAGCAACACAAACCTGATGGAGCTTGGAGAAATAAAGTATCAGGAAATTTACGACTACTATGCAAAAACCATAGCCAATAACTGGACTGGTGAACAATTCAGCCTGAAGAAGGATGAAAAAGACTATTCCCAAATATCTGAAGTAGAAAGGAAAACTGCCGAGAGAGTTGTTGCTTCTCTTGTCTTTCTTGAGAGCGTACTACTCGATAATTATTACGTCATCGTACCTTACTTCACTGCACCTGAGTGCACCCTTGTTGCTTCTGCAATGATTGCGCAGACTGCTAATCACGCAAATGCTCTCTCAAATGTTGTAAGGGGAGTTGTGGGGCAGCAGGAAAGAGACCCGTTATACAACTCATGGAGAACAATTGAGAATATGCGGGAAAGAAACAAGCTGATCAATAATAAATTCCTGGAATTTACAAATAAACCCCTTGTGATAAATTTTCTGGATGATCTTGTTATAAGCATATTTATCCAGGTCGCAATGATACCATCGGAGCTGAGCCTTGTTTACGCGCTTACAAGAAGAGGCAGGATGCCTGGAACATTTGAGATTTTGCGGCGGATGCAGCGTGACCTCGATATCCACTCGAAGGTGCTTACTTCTATTTATCTGAAGATTATAGAGGAAAACCCGATTTTAAATTCCACAGAGCTCAAAGAACACATTCTTAAATTGACAAGAGACCTTACTAATCTTGAAACCGATTTCACCCAGTTTCTAACAGAAGGAATGATTCCTGGTCTGAACAACCTCATGATCGCTAAATTTACCCAGGCACAGGCAAACAAGGTACTGAAGATGCTCTCCATGGATCCGCTGTTTCCGGGCGTTGGAGGACAACCTATCCCATGGTTTGAGAGCTATTCTGAGATAAGAACCCGTTAAAATACTTTAATTTCTGACGTGTGTATTCTAACATGGTCATGGTATTTAACCATGACTGGTAACATATTGGGTTTAGAAAAACAACTTATATAATTTAACATTGAAAACGTTACAAACATTTGCTGTATATTACGGGCTTTGCTCCGCTATACATGCGATTGGAGGTTGAATTTGATTGGAATTTATAATGAAGCCCACTAAAGTAATAAACCGCGAAGGGAAAGAAGTGCCAATCGACGTTACAAAGATCCGAGCTGTTATTGAGAAAGCCTGCCAGGGGCTAAGCGTAGATCCAATGGAACTTGAACTCGATGCACAGATACATTTCACCGACAGGATCTCAACTAAAACAATACAGGAAACGTTGATCAGGGTTGCCAACGAGAAGGTCAAGATGTCTGAGCCAGACTGGACTTTTGTTGCTTCCAGACTCTTACTGCATCATCTTTACAAGGAATCAGCACTCCAGAGGTGTGAACCTTATGGCAGCTTCAGGACCCTGGTAACCAAACTAGTTTCAGATGGTAGGTATGACGCTAAGGTTCTATCAGAATATTCTGAAGAGGACTTTGAAATGTTTGGAAAGGCTATCAGGCCTGAGAGAGACCTGCTTCTTAGCTACCCTGGACTGAAGCATCTTGTTGACAGGTACGCGATTCAGTCAAAAGATGGTAAATGGTTCGAATTACCTCAGGATGTTTTCATGGGCGTATCGATCTACCTTGCTCTTGCTGAACAGAAGAAGGACAGGGTCTATTGGGCGCTGAAGTTTTATGAAGTCTTGTCAAACCTCTACATAACTATGGCAACCCCCACTCTCGCCCAGGCGCGGCGGCCAAAAGGACAACTCAGTTCCTGCTTCATAGACACACCGGATGACTCGATCTCCGGCATCTTTGACGGATTGACTGCGTTCGCGCAGATATCTCAGAATGGAGGCGGAATGGGGGTCTATCTCGGTCATATCAGGGGACTCGGGAGTTCGATCAGGGACTACGCGGGTGTAGGAAGCGGCGTGATTCCATGGGTTAGACTGTACAACGATACAGCAGTATCGGTGAACCAGCTGGGACAAAGAGCGGGTGCAGCCAGTATTTGGCTCGACATCTGGCACACTGATATTATTGATTTCCTGGATCTCAAAACCAATAACGGAGACGAAAGAAGGAAAGCACATGATATTTTCCCTGGAATATGCGTACCAGATCTGTTTTACAAAAGACTTGAGAAAGGAGAAAGCTGGTATCTTTTCGATCCGCATGAGGTTAGGATAAGAAAAGGATGGGCACTTGAGGATTCCTGGGGTGAAGAGTTTGAGAAGAGGTATCTGGAATGCGCTGCCGATCCCGCAGTACCGAAGAAAGAGATCAGCTCACTTGAGCTTATGGGACTGATTCTGAAAAGTCTCTATGAGACAGGCGGTCCTTTCTTCTTCAATCGTGATACAGTGAACAGGCTCAACCCTAACAAGCATGCAGGAATAATCTATTCATCTAACCTGTGCACGGAAATAACGCAGAACCAATCATCCACTATGCGTACGCATGAATCAAGTGAAGCAAACTCGATAACTGTGCAGTACAAACCCGGGGATATGGTTGTATGCAACCTTTCTTCTATCAACCTAGGCAGAACCAATACACCTGAACTGCTTTCTGAAGTTATTCCAGTTCAGGTAAGAATGCTTGACAACGTCATAACACTAAACAATTTGCCTGTCCCGCAGGCAACACTGACGAACATGAAATACAGGGCAATCGGGGTGGGCGTATCAGGATACCACCAGCTTCTGGTCCAGAATGGCATTGACTGGGAGACCGATGAGCATGTGACATTCGCAGACAAGTTGTTTGAGCACATCAATTACATTGCCATCAAGGCAAGCAGTGATCTTGCCGAGGAGAGAGGATCATACCCGCTTTTCAAGGGAAGTGATTGGGAATCAGGCGAATATTTCAAGCTCAGGGATTACACGGATTCAAAATGGCAGGAGCTTGCGGAAAAGGTAAAAGCTTCGGGGATGAGGAACGGCTACCTCATGGCTATCGCCCCGACTGGAAGTACAAGCGTAATTGCAGGCTCTACTGCCAGTGTGGATCCGATCTTCAAGCCCGTCTTCACCGAAGAGAAGAAGAGCTTCCTCATAAAGCGGGTTGCGCCTGAGCTCACGCCAGAAAATGCCCGACTATACAAGGAGGCGCATTCCATAGACCAGTTCTGGAGCATCAAGGCAGCTGCAGCAAGGCAAAGGCACCTGGATCAGTCGCAGTCCCTCAACCTGTACGCAACCCAAGATCTTGATGAAGGTAAATTCATGAATCTGTACTATGATGCATGGAGGATGGGTGTAAAGACCCTTTACTATTTCCGGAACTATACAAAGGACGAAGAAGAAGTTAAAGAGGAAGCATGTGAATCATGCCAGGCCTGAGGTGACATAGAATGCAGAAAAAATTGTTATTCAACCCTGATGGAACCAGGGATTTAAAGTACCAGAGACTGGTGGGCGGCAAATCGACCAACCTTATTGAATTTGCAAACGTGAAATATGACTGGGCAGAGCAGCTTTATAGAAAGATGCGCCAGTTTTTCTGGATCCCTGATGAGGTACCACTTGGAGATGACAAGAGGCAATATCCAAAGCTTACCGAGGCGGAGCAGACTGCTTACAAGAAAACACTCGCCTTCCTGATATTTCTGGACAGCATCCAGGTCGATAACCTTGGAGCTCTTGCACTTTACATAACAGCGCCTGAAGTGGTCGCATGTCTCAAGACCCAGGCATTCTTCGAGACAATACATGCGCAAAGTTACGATTACCTGCTGACTTCGGTTGTGGACTCAATAACTCGTGACGAAGTCTATACAATGTGGAAGGACGACGCGAACCTTCTCACCAGAAACAAGTTCATCACGGATCAGTACCAGGAGTTTATAGAAAACCCCAACGAGCGCGCCTTCCTGAGATCCTGCATGGCTGATTACTTGTTAGAAGGAATTTATTTCTACAGCGGCTTTGCCTTCTTCTACGCGCTGGGCAGACAGGACAAGATGGGTGGAACAGTGAGTCTCATACGCCTTATCCAGAGGGATGAGAACACGCATCTTGCACTTTTCACACACATACTGCGAACATTGGCGGATGAGAACCCTGAGTGGTTCACCAGCGATATTAAGCAGGAATTGTCGTCAATGCTTATGACAGCAGTGGAACATGAAATATCCTGGGGAAAATATGTCACAAGAAATCAGATACTCGGGCTATCGGATAACATCATTGAGAACTACATCAAGTATCTGGGAAACATGAGAGCCGAATCAATCGGACTGGAACCTCCATACGAAAAGATCAAGCATCCTATGCCATGGGTCGATAGTTTTGCGGCAATGAATTCAACCAAGACAGATTTCTTTGAGAGAAGGGTCACTAACTACCAGAAATTTGGCGGCTCTATGAATTTCGATAAGCTGAAGCCTCCAGGTTCCAGCTGATAAATATTAAGAAAATTCGTCTTTTACCCCTAGAATTTTTGCCTTAAGGGTTCTCAGCGAGAAAAGAAGTATGATTGCTCCAAGGAACGATAACAGGAAAAGTAAAACCGCTCCTATCTTAACAGGACCGTAGTTGAACCTGGCTCCTAGCTTGTAGACAGTGAGGCAGGCCATTATATAACCTACCAAACCGATCAGGCCGCCAAGTATCACCAGGGCCAGGCCACCCATCAAGGTAAGATAGTGCCCAGACAGATAGGCCAAGCTGAATTGCGTTGCCGAATAGGAGTTCAGAAAACCCAGCGTGACAATTGCTCCCGGTATCAGGAGAACGAGCCCAACAAATAGTATATAGGTCGCGGTCACTCCTGTCCTGTACTCAGAATCGATTATCCTCATCATTGAGAAGCCGTGGTTCATTATTATAAAACTGATTATCGATATGACAATCATTCCGATTAGAGTGTATTCCAGCATCGGCATCTGACTGGCAAGTTTTGGGCCATCAATGGTAACGGTAGTCGGATTATAATATGGCTGGAACGTATTAAAAAGAAGATTTACCTGAAAAGGGGATGCTACTATGTACAGAATCTCTTCTATGATGATAAGCGGCATAGCGTACCTGAGGAAGTCCATTCCTCTTGTGAAGATGCCTCTTCTGTCTATCCTTATTCTGGATTCAGCAGTAACCGAGCGAGGTAGAATGGCGGCGCAAATAACGCAGTTCTCCAGTACGTCTTCGTTAATTGCTCCACATCTCTTGCACTCTCTGACCATTAGCTTTGTAGAATGCATTAACAATATATAATTATCATGATGAAAAAGGAATGATGGTGTAACAAAAGATTTGTGCCATTTTGTGGTAGCATTTGCTAGATATATATGTAATACGACATATCATACTACAGATCTGGAGAAAGCTCGTAAAATTAAATACGATTTTAAAATTACCGGTGGAGAGCAGGGGTTGTCGAGATTGGTCAAAGGCGCCAGATTGAGGGTCTGGTTCCGTAGGGATACGTGGGTTCAAATCCCATCCCCTGCATTTCAGTGTTCTTAACTAAACGAATTACTGCGATATAGTTACATAAGATTGTTTTGTCATCTGCTTAAAAAATATACTTTAACGGTTTAACGCAGCATAAAAGCAGGGAGGATAAGGAGGAATGAATGATCTGGATTTACCAATAAATATAATAGACATATTTGGTTATAATGATATAATTGATTGGAATGCATGATCACACCATGCACTTGTCATATTGCATTGAAAAATGAACAATATAAAGGGCCTTAAAGGATAGAAATGCAGACTGGAAAGGGCGATTACGCCTTTGTAAGGAAATTCCGCGAATCGGATCTCGACGCAGTTGTTGAGCTTGCCAACAGCACACTGACCGAATACTACGGAGTTGATCTTATTTATGATTTGTCTAGACAGTGGCCCGATGGTTTTCTAATCTATCAGTTCGGAGATAACATTGTTGGTTTCCTGGCTGGATCAAAGTACTCATCTAACGAGGCAAGAATTCTTCTTCTTGCAGTTGAGAAATCCTTCAGGAAGATGGGGATAGGCACAACGCTAGTCAATGATTTTACAAAGTTATGCATGCAACTTGGAATGATGAGCGTTAGGCTGGAAGTTCGAGTTGACAACATCGAGGCGATCAACTTTTACAGGAAGCTTAAGTTTGTCGTCATTTCAACAATGAGGAACTACTACAGCGACTCTTCGGATGCACATGTAATGTGGCGGCTTCTTTCGCAATAAGTCTGCTATAATCTTGATTTCGTATAATATTTATTAGCAATGCACCAATCCGATAAAGATGGCAGATGGTTTCTGGAGGGAAATCCGGAGA
>JBMFWM010000003.1:0-56676 GCA_049965275.1 Thermoplasmata archaeon
TATACATAACGCCTTAAGTTATTACGCATAACTTTCTCAACTCCTCATTAGGTTTGAAATGCCTGTTGAATTCGTCTGAAAGGGCACTCTTCAGGTCACTCAACAACTGGAAATACCTGTTATGGGTTGCGTGTTTCTTTACGAGCTTCCACACTCTCTCTATTGGATTCAACTCCGGTGAGTATGGCGGAAGGAAAAGGAGATCAATACCGGTGAGGAAGGCATAATCTGTAATTATGCCAGCATGGTGGTACAGGGCATTGTCCATGACGATTATACTTTCCGGAAATCTTCCGTGAACCAGAGAGAGGAACCCAAGAAATGTGGGTGCATTGTATCTTTCACTGATCTTCGTGATGAGCCTGCCATCACTTATCCTAACTGCACCAAATACGCTTATACCTTTCCTGTTGGGCTCCTGAAGCACCATTGGATCATGATCCTCAGGTGGATACCATGCCCGTATCCTTGATCCATGCTGGTAGAAATGGCACTCATCAATGTATACAATGGATCTTCCATCGAGAAGGAGATTTAAGAGTTTTTTTTAAATTTCCCCTTCTCTGCAGCGTCACCCTTCGCGATCACTGGCCTCGGTTTCCTCAACCTGAAGCCAAGCTTCCTGAATATCCTCTGGCACTGTCTCGTGCCGAGATCGATACCGTATCTTATCTTGATATGATGGCTGAGGAGTTTTCCATCCCACAGGTTCTGGGAATATCCCAGATCCATGGGGCTCTTTCTAAGATCCAATCCTATCTGATCCATCAGTCCTGAGATCCTTGTGGGCCTTCCTGATCGTCTTGATTCCCTGAGACCTTCAAAGCCCTCATTGAGGAAGATGTTGACCCAGTTCTCTATGCTCTTCGGGCTGTTCCCGATGACTCCGGATACCTGGTATGGGCTCATGCCATTGGCCACCAGCAGGATGCCATGAAGCCTGTGGTCATATTTCGAATCCTCGTTGCGTCTTATCTCCTCTATAATTTCCTCTCTCTTATCCCGTGGAATCGTCAGTTTCTTCATGGCATAAGAAGATGATTTGTGTATTTAAACTATCCGTATCTACTTATGACGCTATGTATAAAAGCATAAATGTACATTTATCATTCATACTTGATAATATTGTTAAATTGGGCGGATGTTGATGAAAGAACCCACACTCTACAAAATCAAGGAAATGGCCCTGAATTCTGGCAGGGCTGTTTATAACACGTCACAGTTATCCAATCTTATAGGTAAGGATTATCCTGTTGCTTCCGAGTATCTCACGAGATTATGGAAAGCGGGCCTGGCCAAACGTTTGATAAGAGGAAAAATATCCATTTTGATGCTGTCTTGGTTCCCGTCTTGTTGATAAAGAAAGTAGTGACCTCAAGATCCTCCCTAATCAGTGCAAGTTTTTCTCTGTTACGTAAATGGATATAAGATGCATCATAAAACAAGGTTGTCCTGTTTATGGCGACTGCAAGAGGTTAAGGTATTTCGTCGGCAATTACAGAAAATATTGCGACCTCTTTCAAGATATTCCCAATAACTTCTAAGATCTATAATCATTTCTTCTGTCTATCTCAAAAAGATAAGATGTATAAGGACGTAATATCAACTTCAGCAATAAAGCAAAATGAAAAGTCGAAAAATGAAGGAACTGAATTTCAAAATCTATTTGGATCATCTTCCCTTAGCAGCGCAATAAATTTTTTGAGACACCCACAATTTATGCTAAATAGAAAGAAATTCAATGATGACCTTCCCCCGAAATGCTGTTCTTTGATGAGATAAGCAAATTGATGAACGATTTAAGCTCTATTTGGTCTCTTCTTTGATCTTCGCCTAAATAAATCAGGATGCTTTTGTTGACTCGAAATTTTTTGATAAAGTACTTGATACCAGTAAGGTGTTCATCTCTTACCGCATTACCGGATTTAACTTCAACCGGTATCATTTCCCTGCCATTTAGTAGGATACAGTCAACCTCCTTATTTCCATCTCTCCAATACCTGGAGGCACACAGCGTTGTGATGGCTTTCGTTTCGATAATCTTTCCATATTCAATAGATGGATATTCTGCAAGCGACAGCGATATATCGTATGGATATACCTTTCTCATTTTTCTGGATTCAGAAAGCGTAGATGGTCTGTAGTTCTTAAGAATTCTTATCAGCTTTGAATATTCAAGAATACCTACGTGACGGTTAATCTCCTCCTTTCTCTTTCCAAAATTCTGACTCATTTTATCCACATTCAAAATGATCCCTGGTTCTGATAGAAAATAATCCAACAATGATAAGATCAATTGAATGTCAACTTTCTTAAATTCTTCAGCTATGTCTAAAGCAACAATCTTTGCAATTACTGTTTCTCGGATATATTCACTAATGATTTGCTTATTCGATACATTAACAAGCTCAGGAAAAGGCTTAAGCATATATTCATCCAGCAGGTTTTTTATGTCTGGTTTTATAAGCTCAAGATTATCGTGGGGTCTACCTGTTTTTATTGAGTAATACTCCACGATAGATAAAACAGGTATCTCCAGCGTTAGGTAACGTCCTGCCAGATCAATGGATGCATCCCTCTCCAATTGCAGAGAAGCCGACCCAGTAACTACAAACTTTAATCGGGGAAAAAGATCATATAGAATCTTTATTTCTGAAGACCAATTCTTGTGCTTCTGAATTTCATCTAGAAAAACAGTCACCTTAACATGCTTCCAGTCAACATTGGTTATGGACTGGTAAGCGTTAAGGATCTCGGTAATTTCCCCAGCCGAGAAGTCATAGGAAAAGTAGAGAACTCTTTCAGGTTTCTCTGTTTGCAATATCTCGTCTATTATCTGATAAATTAGCGTAGATTTTCCAACTCGTCTCAAACCAGAAACTATTACGACACCCCGCGGTTCGCTAACAAGCTTCCTAAGCTCATTATATTGATCTCTTTTGAATTCTTTTTTAA
The DNA here is from genome assembly GCA_049965275.1 of Thermoplasmata archaeon. Lineage (GTDB taxonomy): Archaea > Thermoplasmatota > Thermoplasmata > Thermoplasmatales > Thermoplasmataceae > UBA582. The sequence continues at coordinate 2,956 of JBMFWM010000003.1, forward strand.
GACTCGATTCAACATTATGAGTGAGCCACCACTGGTTTAGAAGCAATAAAGCCTCCTTGGTTTGCATATAATAATAAATTAGGAACGAATATTTAACTTATTCGTACAGTTTCGGAACGAATCTAATATTCTAAAGCAACATATTCCACAGTAAAAATTTCAACCTTTTCAATTACTTTTATGTCCAAGTTGAAAGAAGCCTTCAATTCAATGAAGTGGAGATCTGAACTCTCTTACTTGGTTAATCCGATACCTGATAATAAGAGAGTTGTGCAAAGCCTTGGCCTTTTTATCCAAGTTGAATAATAAGGCGTTCAAAAGAATACAAATGAATGATATGGTTATGAAAAGTCAAATCAATTTTATTTCTTTTATATGACTGAAATAAGGTTCAGCAGTTTTCTTATTCCTGATATGAAACTCAAATGGAAATCCTAAATTTTCTTCATCCAGAGCCTTCTGTATTGTGTCTCTGTCAATCGATGTAACAATTAATATGTCTATATCACTTGCCATATTGTATTTACCCGTGGCAACGGATCCAAATAGGTATACGCTTGAATTAGGATCGGCATTTGAGACTACTTTCTTGATCTTTGCCAGATAATGCTGCAGATCACCAAATACCTCCCTTTTTAATCTCGCATTTTCTTGATAGATTCTATATCATTTCCTGGATACTTTTTATGATCGAAATCATCTCTCTAAGATCATCTGCAGAATAGCTTGTGAAGAAATACCTGGATGTCAAATAAGCGTCCTGAATCAATGAAAGAATCAGGCTTTTTTCCTTGAGCAGAAATTCTATTTTTTCCCTAATATTTTGATCAGAAACTGCGGAAAGGTTTCTAAGTAAGGTCTTCAGATCATGGATATGCGTGTAATCGCCCATATCCTTAAGCATTAATGCCTTAAGATACAGTTCTAAGGATTGGTTAGCGCTGAAAGAACCAATGTCGATGAATCCTTCATCGAGATTCCTCTCAGCATTCAGTAGAAATTGCTTGGATCCTTCGATCATTCTCTTAAATTCTTCATCTGCGGTCATATGCTTATAACACTATACAGTTGTGAGATAAAAATAATGCGTAATGAATAGCGGATAAACCCAAGAAATCCTCAATAATTGTATGTAAGACAGAACCGAATCTGATCCACTATGTTTTGTCGGTGAACACTTTAGGCGAAAGGCTCCTAACTTGTAAGTGAGAGGTTCTAACGACCTAAATAGCATCTTACAATAGGCTGGCTGGCGAGGTCCCGTTCTGAAATTGAAGGATGAAATGAACCTGATTCTCTCCAAAATAATAGGAAATACACCTAACATAAGACCGTTCAAGCTTGTTACTTTTGAAGATGGTGTGGCATATCTAGCACTGTCTAAGGTGTTACTGGAACCAACAATATTGTATGAATACCTCCCCTTTGCCTTGGATTCCTTGAAGAACATGATAAATAAATCAAGGTTAATCTCGCACTTGCTCCTGGAACAGTTGCTTCATGAAGTCCAAAAAAACTCCAGAAAGGTTAATTCTCTGATGTTCCTTGTGACAAGTACTATTTTAAAAATGCTGGTAACCTCTTCGTCCAAGGCCTGCGACCTAGAAAAAGTACAATAATACATCACCCAATGTATCAAGCGATAAAACGTTTTGATTTTGAACACGCTAATGTGAAGTTAACATTAAAGATTGCCAAATATGAGATAATCTAATCAAAATCGCCGTTTTCTGAAAACACGACTACCATGATAATAAATCTTATTAAGCCAACATGTATACATATTCTGTATACAATGAACAAAAGAAATCCTTTGATGGTTGATTCTATTACCTATACAAATCTTAACGCATATCGTAGCTATTTGCAAAAGGAATGGGAAAGAAAAGTCACATTTAATGAAACTATTGCAGAGTTGCTACATGCTCCATCATTTTTTGTTAAGTTAAATGAGAGCATTCTTAACTACATTGAGGCTTTTGTCTCCAGACTATGTACAAGTGAAAATATTTTGGGCATCATCTTATTTGGATCCGTTGCAAGAAACAACTTTTCACAATTCAGCGATATTGATACCCTTATCGTAAGTAACTTGAGCTTTCTGAGGTCACTTGACCTAGTCGAGAAGACAGTTGACGGACTGGAACCTCTTAGAAAAGACTTCTTAGTAAGCAAAGGTAACTTCCTTAACATAAGTCCACTAATTTTAGCGCCTCCTGATTTGAAAGAATTGCATCCTATCTATTTTGATATTGCTGAGCAGGGAATAATCCTATTTGAACGCAGTCGCATAATAACTAAATTTATAAGTCGCATAAAAAAGATAAAACATGAAAGGAATGATGAAAGGGATATGATACAATGGATAGAATAAGCGCTAGGGCAATAGAGGAATCATTGTCCTGGCTCAAGAGTGCTGATCTCAACAAGAAAGGACAAAACTACTCTAAGTGTATCTATGACCTGCAGATGGCACTGGAGATGGCTGTCAAAGCGATTCTTTTGGCAGTAGGAGTTGACTCTCCAAAAAAACACAATGTGAATGACCTGCTTGAAATAGCTGTTAATGAAAGGAAAAGTCTATTCTCTGAACAATTTAAAAGTGCATTACCGGAAATAGTTGCTAGCCTGAGACGTCTTCTTTACTTAAGAAGTGCAAGCGCTTATGGATTCGAGAAATCCATCGGCCAAACTGATTTTGAGTCTATCTCGAATGAAATGTATGAGCCTATAGCAGACTATGTATCGATATGTTCAGAAGAGGTTAAACGCATTAACAACAGGAAATAATTTGCCCAGATAGGTTTTGCGCGCATATCGGTAAATCTGCTTTTATCCGTCCGATGAACATTGTCCCATTTGTGTATACCAATAAACACAGCCTATTTACTGACTCTTTTCCTCATTAGCAACAATAGAGCTCCGACAACAGCAACAGCTGCCACAGCAATTATAATGTAAGTATAAAGGTAGGAGGGAGCAGGTAAACTCTTAGCAATTGGTTCAAATGCTATTTCTTGAGTTAGATTGGCATTGTTTACAGTCAGGTTTAACGTTACATTCTTGAATGACGAGGATGAGGCGGTCAACGTGTAATTTCCATTTTGCAGATACATGGTTATGCTTGAAGCGGTTGTATGAATTGTTGGTTGGCCTGAGACATTCAGATACCATGAGGCGCCATCCGCTAGCCCTGTTTCCTTAATGGTAACAGCGAAAATATACTGAACGAAATTTATCTTGATCAAAAGCTCTGAAGAGTTGACCTTGAATGAGCCACTTTCCGGAGAAGCCCTGAAAAGAAAGTCAGAGCTGGAAACGGTGTAATTATATTCTGTTTGATCTGTGCCAGGAAATGTAATTGTTGAATTTGTGGAAGAAAGGTGTGTTCCATTAGATAGGTTCACAAACCATGTTGTACCTTCCGGGAGGCCTGTTTCTTCAACAGTAACAGGGTAAGTGTAGAGAGGCAGGGTTAAGCTTAGGTTGGTATTTCCACTTACAATAAGGTTACCATTGTAAGTATGAGAAATGTTTGACTCTATCGTGAAGTTATACATCCCATAAGGAACTTGGAATGCAATATGTGGTGTGCTTGAAGATAAATCACACCCGTTGGAGAGATTTAGATACCACTCTGTTCCCATTGGAAGGTTGTTTTCAGTAACCACAACATTATACAACGTCGTATAAGCTCTCGAAGTTATCTGCGTTATATTGTTTGAATCTTCGTTAAGAACACAGACCTCGTTACTTGAGGGATTATATAAGGTATAGACAGGAAGATTTCCTGCCCGAAATTCTCCTATGCATGTATTGTTAAAGATCACGGAAACATTACCGCTATTGTGTATCAGATAGATGTTGTAATTGAATGGATCATATACCATCTGAGATATAGGGCCACATGTTACATCTGTTACGTTGAGAGATGAAACTACCTTGTCATTGGCATTCAGGATCGATAGATTGCTTGATTTAGAGTTTTCAACATACAAATAGCCATTATGCGGATCAAAGACCATAGAGGTTGGAAAAGATCCAACTGCAATAGAGCCAACTAATTGACTGTTGTTTGAGATTACGGATAAGTTCCCTTCGCAGAAGTTAGATGCATAGATATTGTTATTTTGTGGATCATATATAATTGCGTTGGTAGACTCGTAAGTCCTGATGTTATGCTCTGTAAGTGTCTTGCCTGAGATGCAAACGACAATGCCGTTGAGTGTGGCCACGTAGATGTTTTGATTTGCAGGATCAAATGTTAGACCTAAAGGCAACGTAATATTTACGAAATACTTTTGAACCGAGTTATCGGTCGCATTAATTTCAACTATATCGTTGGCTGGGCAATTGGAAACGAAAATTAAATTCCTGACGGGGTCATAAGCCATACCGCAAAACCTAGTTTTTGAGGCATTTACAGATATATTTGTTACTAGTGTGTCATTCTTCATTACAAGAATGCTAGAATAAGCGTTCTCTGCAATATATGTGTAATGATTTTCCGGATCGTACGCAAAAGAGTTTGGAGTTGCTGCGGTGAGTTTTATATTTCCAACCTGCGGCTTAAGTGTAAAATTAATTGTTAATGATGTATCTTTTCCATCGATTTCCACACTGTAGACGGGAAAATATGTTGCATATATATCAGTGGATGTGGCATTGATTTTATAGGACCCATTAGGCTCGGAAAGCTTTATTGAACTGGCTGTTGAATATGCTGCGTTCACTGAATCAATACCTAGATACCATCCAGTACCAGCTGGAAGTCCTTTTTCGTTAACATCGATTGCATAAGTAACGAGGTTAAAAGTAACATCAATATTCAAAGGATGACCGTAGACAGTGAAATTGCCGGTGATGTTTGAAGGAGCATAGTTCCTGTTTGAATTTGATATTTTATAATTATACGTACCGTTTGGCTCGTAAAATATGATGTTCTTGCTATTCGACGAAAATGACTGCCCGTCACTTAGGCTTAAGTACCAGGCAGTACCACTTGGAAGATTCAAGTTGGTAAAGTTCATTTCATATGCTGAATAGTAGGCATTTGATGATATGACAGAAACATGATAGTTGCCTGACTTTCCATTTGAAATGTACAGATTTGTAGTGGTTGGAGAATATCCAACACCCTCGGGAAAGTTCCCTAGGTACGGATCAGCGACAAGCTGATCTGTGGAGTTTATTATAGCAACATTCCCTGAGACCGTCGTGAAATATGTGTAGTTATTATATGGATCAAATATAGCGGAATTGGCGCATGAAGGCAGTGCTATGTTATCCACTGTTGACCCGTTCTGGGTAATCACAAGAGCTTCACTTGAAAAAGCAGATCCCACATATAGGTACCCATTGAATGTGTTAAGCGCTAAGCCGGATGGGTTGATGTTAAGCGGAATTGATATATTGATAGTGCCGGTATAATTTATTCCAAAAAGTTCGCCCGTGCCAACAGAGTTGTTAGCCGCGATATAAACTTCCTTGTTCAAAGGATCATAAATGCTCTGCGTAAATCTGTCTGCGAATCCATTAGGGAGGGACAGGTTATTGATAATAGTGCCATTCATTGCAATTACGTTTACCTGGGAATTTTTGCAGTGAGATACAAATGCATAACCGTTGGCTGGATCAAAAACAACACCTGTAGGGGCAGAAGAAACACCAATCCTATGCAAAAGCGAGAGTGTTGAATTATAAATATAGACCTCGTTGTTTATACAGTCTGTAACATATATGTTTCCGTTTTGTTGATCAAATGAAAAGAACTTCGGATTCACACCTGTTATCTTGTTACTAATAGCATTACTTCCATTGATCATTACAAGTTCACCAATCCCGGCTATTCCCGTGTATATGTTTTTATTGTACGAATTGTAATTTGAATAGCATGCTTCATATGTGCATGAGATGTTTTTAACAATAAATGATCCTCCTCCAATAGTGTTCGCATATGTGATAATTTGCTCAGTAGGTGGTTGGTAAGCTGTCAAGTAATGCGATAGATATGCTGGATGGGAAACCTGGTTTAACTGGTTTGAGTTTATTTGATACGCAGTTCCCACAGATGATTGGGAATTAGGTATAATTGAAGCTACTAAAGTCAGCGATGACAACAATAAAATCATTGCAATGAAGAGGGAGAGTGACTTATTTTTCGTCACACTTATAAATGATTAGTGTACATATAAGGATTTGTATTTTAGTAGGATTAGCAATATTTTGTCTTTGTGATATAAGGTATTAATATCTCGTTGTTGTATTTTATTCTGTAATCTATCGAAGGAGACAACACTTTTTTACCTTGCAGGCTTTTAAGTGCAAAGGAATGGATTCTGCTAACATTGTTGTAATCGGTGCAGGGATAGTCGGACTCGCTATAGCTGCACGCCTCTCCCGGACAAACAACGATGTATACGTCTTAGAAAAGAACGCTAGAATTGGGCAGGAAATCAGTAGCCACAACAGTGGAGTCATTCATTCGGGTATACATTATCCTCCCGGTACCCTGAAGGCAAAACTCTGTGTTCAGGGGAATAAGCTGATCTACGATCTATGCAAGAAGAATGGAATTCCTTTTAAACGCCTCGGGAAACTTACAGTAGCTACAGAGGATTCACAAATTGAGGTCCTGGAAGAACTATTCAGAAATGGAGAGTCAAACGGTGTCGAGGATCTTAGCCTGCTGGATAGTAAGCAGATAAAGAAGATGGAACCAAACGTTAAAGCAATAAAGGCTCTATATACTCCTTCTTCTGGGATAGTTGAGCAGGATGATCTCATTCAGCACTTTTCCTCCATCATGATGAATAATGGTGGTATTATCTCTACACAGACCGAAGTAACTGGAATACGGTACGATGGCTCCGGATACAAGGTAACGGGGTCAAGTGTTGGCCAACCGTTTGAATTTGAATGCAAGACTGTGATCAACTGTGCTGGCCTGTATTCAGACAGGATAGCCGAAATGGTTGGTCTGGATATCGATAAATGTGGATACAGGCTCAACTATTACAAGGGCGATTATTTCCGCGTCCTCGGACCACCACCTGTAAGGATGCTCGTCTATCCTGTGCCACATGGAGCTGGGCTGGGCATTCACCTCACACCGGATATGAGTGGATCTGTTAGGTTAGGACCGAATGCATATCCTGTCTCAGAAATAGACTACAGCCCTGGATCAAACGGGAATGATTTCCTGAACGATGCGGAAAAATACCTTCCTGGCATTAAGGAAAGGAGAATAGAATATGATTCCTCTGGTATCAGGCCTAAGTTTTCCGGATCAGATAAGCAATTCAAGGACTTTATAATAAGGCATGAGGAGGATCGCGGTTTCCTCGGATTTATTAATCTTATAGGGATAGAATCCCCAGGGTTGACAGCTTCGCCTGCGATAGCGGAATACGTTTCAGATATTTATGAAAACAAGGTCATCGAGTAGTATTTAAGTCATACAAGGTTTCCTGCTATCACTTCAAAATACCGTTCTCTTTTTCTCGAATTATTTACTGAATTAAAATTTGCCTAAAACACAATACTCTAAACCCTTCTATTCCCGGCATTTTATTTATTTTTGATCAGGAGTTATCGACGAAAAAAAGTTGCACAGGAAGTTACTATTTTTTAAACATACATAATGTATTATACATGTTTGCACATATACTATTGATGAGTGAATTCAAACAGACACTTCTTACGAAAGATGCTTATTTGTCGCTTAAGGAAGCCAGAGACTTCATAAAGATGAAAACCAAGGAAAGGGTTACTTTCGCTGATGTTATTACAATGATGGTGAGTAAGCCATTACACTACCTTAAACTGGACAAGGATGTGAGGGAATACATCAGATCATTCGTTGACAGAATATCACTAAACCCGCATACAAAAGCCGCTATACTTTTTGGTTCAGTGTCCAGAGGTGACTACAATAAATATAGTGATGTTGATATTGCAACCATCATAGATTCCTCTTTTCTGGAATATTTTGAATATCTTAATATTATCACAGGAGAATTGAATCCCCTTCAGGATCGATTGCTTGAGAGGTCTCTATCACTTTATATAAGTCCACTGATAATCACTCAGGGCAGCTTTTCTATCTATAACCCGATATACCTTGATATTGAGCGTGACGGAATAATTCTTTTCCAGCGGGATGACACAGCTTTCAAATTTTTTGAGTCTGTAATCAGAAGGAAAAGCAGGAGGAACATTGATGATCAAGGGGAGGTGTTGCCTTGCCAAGAGCAATAGCATTAGAAGCCCTTAAAACAGCGGATTCATGGATGACAACAGCAAATCTAATGATTGAAAAGGGCATTTATAATACAGCGCTTTACGCAGAGGAAATGTCCATTGAAATAGGGCTGAAGGCGATAATGCTCGCACTGGGGGAGGATCCACCAAAAGTTCACAATATACTGGAAAGCATTTCCGAGGTAATCAATAAATCCGAAAAGATATCACAAGGTGACAGAGAGAAATTGAAGGAGATGTCACGTTTTCTGTTGCCTGAACTTCTTAGGACCAGGCAGATTAGTGGGTATACGTTCAACTTCAATATAAGTGATAAAGAACTTGAGAGCCTTGCTTTGAAATACATCGAGCCCACCATGGATGCATTGAAGAAAATAAGAGAAATTATTTCACATGTTGATTAAAGAGATGTGTGAACGGAATCAGGCCTGCCTCTTGAAGGAGAGAAAAACTAAATCGTTTATTTTTCGATACTATGAACATGATCCATCAATTCAAACTAGTCAAGAAGAGGGCATATATCGTCCGCTGGGATCGTCTATCAGCTCATAGCTTTCAATCACTTTTCTTCCCCTGATATAGACATCGCTAGGAAATACCACGTCGAAACTGTTGAATGGAGAAGTCGTCCTCTTTGAGTGCAGACGGTTTTCATTCAGCCTCTTCATATTGGAAAAGTCAATCACAACGAAATCCGCATCATACCCTATCTCTACCTTTCCTTTTCTTATGCCATATGCCTCGGCTGCATTCACAATGTTCGTCTTAATAAATGTGTCAAGAGAAAGGACTTTCTTGCTCACTAGGGCAGCCATAAGAGGCAGACGGGTCTCGACTCCTATTATGCCAGACTTTGCCTGATCGAACTCCTCCTTGTCCTCATCTGAGTGTGGCGCATGGTCTGACCCGACAAAGCTGAATTTACCAGTAACATAAGCGTTAAGGACCTTTTCCTGGACATCCCTTGACCTCAATGGTGGATTAACCTTGCCTTCTGATCCAAGCTTCATACCAGCGTTAAGGAGCAAATGATGCGGTGTCACCTCAAGATAATCAAAGCCCTTTTCCATATTTTCCGAATAAGAGGAACAGTGTGCTGCTATCTTCCTTCCGAGATCCATTTCCCGTACTGAGGAAAAGGCCTTTTGCTCGCACTCAACCGGCCTGCGCATATCATGATCTTGGAGAGAATCCTCCCGTCCAGCGTGTTCGGCGAGACACTTCCCATCCTCCAGATGGAACACCTTCGGAGCCTTGAATTGCTTTAGCGCATCCGCCTCTTTTACGGAAATTTCGCTGACCTCAACAGAATTTGTAGATTCTCCCATGAATGTCTTGATCAATGAGCTTTCCTTATGCAGTATGCTGCTATTGGATCCGGTGAACATGCTTGCGAGGCCAAAATCAACGTATGATTTGTTTCTCACAGTACCAAGCTTATCCATATAGGATGAATAATTATCAATGGGAATCCTGTTATTGGGCATATCTATGACTGCTGTGGTTCCTCCGAATGCCGCAGCCATGGATCCAGAGTGAAAATCTTCCTTCCATGTTTCCCCAGGATCCCTGAAATGCACATGTGGATCTACGGACCCTGGGAGGATTGCACCATTAAGTGATGTCATTTTTGTGCTTCCCAGTGCCTTTGATATTTTGGATATCTTTCCTTCGCTCATCTCTACTTCAAGACGCCTGAAATCCCCCTGATAATAGAAGAGCCCGCTGATGCTGCTTGGTTCGTCCATATACTCGTATCAAGGAGTCAATTAAAAAGTATACCCTGATGCATGAACCTTTTTAATTCGCCGGATCGTAGTTAATATAGAGGTAAAGATATAAGGTACAGGATTTATTAATTGTATCAGCAAGAATTCTGGTTTGATTGTAAGCAGATGCCTTATTTCTCTATCTCTGTAAATCCATGAAAGACAAACTCATGAATACTAATGTTTTTATGCACATTCATGCTTCTATCTTGTGAAGAGTGAGATGGTCAGGATAGGCGTTGGAACAGTTGACGGTGCATATATTTTGTCTTCAGATGATAGATTGGCATGGAACAAGACACGCTCACTAATGAAAGGCGAGAGCGTCAACTATATGATCTCGTCTCCAACCGGCAGACTTTTTGCTTCAACCCTTTCAGATGGGATTTTCATTTCCGATGACTCCAGGAAATGGGCAAGGTCCAGCAAGGGGCTGACAGTGAACAAGGTATGGTCTGTCGAGCAAGATGCCCATGCCGCTGAAACTGTATATGCAGGAACGCAGTATGGCCATCTCTTCAGATCCGATAATTCCGGAAAATCCTGGGAGGAAGTAACCGGTCTGTATGATGCTCCACACAGGAAGGATTGGGGCATAGACTGGGGATTTGGAACCACAGGTCTCACAGTACACACAATAAAATCTGATCCTAGGAAGAAAGGAAGATTATATCTCATAGCAGCTGGAAACGGCGCATACAGATCGGAGGATTTGGGTGAAACGTGGGAAACACTCCGATCCGGAATTATGGATGGTTGCAGCTTGACCTTCAAGGCAGAGGGACAGGGAAAGGACAGAAAAACCGCTTCTCAGGTGAAAAAGGAGCATCTGCAGACCCTTCATGTCTGCGCGCACAAGATCGCTCTCTCTCCATCAAAGAAAGATAGCGTGTACCAGCAGAATCATTGCGGAGTATATACGACAAAGAGCGCAGGTTCTGAGTGGAAAGATATCAGCCCTACACCGGGAACACGACATGGGTTCGGGATCACAATTACAAAAGGCAGCAAGGACACTATCTTTACGGTTCCAGCCTACCAGACAGGATGTAACTTGAAACACAATTCATGCATTCAGGGCCAGCTTTCTGTAATGAGGTCAAGCGATGAGGGAAAGACATGGAAGCAGCTGACCAATGGCCTGCCGAAGAACGTTCATAACTGTGTGCTGAGGGATTGTGTAACTAGCGACGACCAGAGAGATCCTGGAATATATTTTGGCACGACAACCGGAGAAGTTTATGCTTCAACTAACAACGGAAGCACATGGAAGGAGATAGCAAGAGGTCTTGGAAGAATCCAGGGACTATCATTCCTGGGCGCTTGAATATCAGTCCTCCTTTCAGGCGTATTCTTCGTTCAAACGTTGGACTATACGCCGGGTATTTCTCCCCAGATGAGTTTGTGAAGCTGCGTCAATACCCGGACTGGAAGGTTATCCGCCAGCACCTTCTCTGCAAGCCATTTCAGGTCTTTACCCCAAACCGGCTGGAATACGATCTGCATTGGTCCTGGAAGCTTTGGAATCCAGCTCTTTGCAAACTCATAGTCAACTTCATCCGCTATCACAAACTTGACATAATCCTGTCTTCTCAATGCGTAGAGATTGTCCTGGTATAGCGAGGCATCTTCACCGGATGAAGGTGTCTTGATATCCATGTCTATGAAAGCATTCTTGATTGCCGTATAAGGCTTGACAGGGAGAGACCCGCTCGTCTCGATCAATACGCTCTTGCCTGAGTCACAGACTTCGCGGACAAAGTCCAGGGCTTCACGCTGAAGCAACGGTTCGCCGCCAGTGAAGCAGACCCAGTCCAGGCCAGAGAGTTTAACCTTTTCAATCAGATCGTCAAGAGGGACTTCGTGGCCTCCGTAGAAGGTGTAAGCCGAGTCACACCACCTGCAGCGAAGGTTGCATCTATTTGTCCTGATAAAGAACATGGGTATTCCGATAAACGGTCCTTCACCCTGCAGGCTCTTGAATATTTCCGTGATCAGCATTCAATCAGGATTTAAAACTGGTTTATGAACTTACGACTATAGTTCGACACGTACGCCCGCTACTGATTTTTGTGATTACACAACAAGATCATCTGGACAGGAGTGAGACGACAAGAAACGGTATCAAGGCAATTGCGAACTCTGCAATAAACCATTTGTAGTCTAGTGGCCATTCCTGTATCTCTTCTATGTAGTCAAGGTGTGATGTCAGAGCGTGGAATTCATGCTTTTCAAGACCGTTAAGTTTCTTCAGTTGCTCTTCCATTTTACTTTCCTCTTTGCCCCAAGTTGATGCGTCAACTATCTCAAAGCCTTTTTTCTTCTTATTGATGAACCAATCGGCATCCAGGCCGTACTCGCTGTATACCTCCCGGAACATATTTTCCTTGACCGCACGTACAATGCTGCTCAAGAGTTTTTGCGGGATCACAAAGAATGCGATGACCACAGTTACTGCGACGACAAGGATGGCCATGGAGAGCGGATCAACTATCTGGGCAGCAATAAGGATAAAATATGCCGCCATTCCAAGAACAAGCAACCCACCTATGGATATGTTGAAGGCAATCTGCATGAGCTCATGAATCTCTTTGACTTTTCTAGGCTTGTTTATTACCCTTATTATCCGAAATTTGTCTATAGTTACCTTGCTCCTGGATATCATGATTGTATACAATATGTATCGGAATCCAAGGTGGACAGCCCTTCCTCCTACGAAGCCAGCAATAAATCCGACCAAAAGAAAATAATGATATAGGATCGGCACGTCATAAACATGAAGATAAATCTGGTTCAGCACTGAGAAAAACCTGCTTTCCGTGAGGTAAATATATACATCCACAACGAGACCAAATATTATGGATGTCGGGAGGATTTTAGACCAGGACACGCGCAGATCGATATTACCAATTTTCTTTATTTCTTCATTTGTGAAGACGAGACGGGTTATGTCAGAATTTATTCCTTTCACATGGGCAAGTGAATATTCGGTAACAAATATTGTCAACCCTATTGAAAGGAAAATCAACAAAATGAAAAGCTGTGTTATGAAATATACACCCTCGCCTTTGATTGCGAATAATATAACTCCACATATGTATAGTATGAAGGTAAAGATTATTCCAGACACAACCAGGTTATTTTGAATCCTGCTTACTATCTGGTTCTTAATTGAAGACAGGGTCAATTCGATCGAGTTAACTATTTTACCCTTATTATTTTTATGCTGTATAATATAAGTGTAAGGTAATCGTAGATCAAGATATTTAATTATGGAAAGATTCAGTAAGTATTACAATGGGAATATTTCTCTACTACGAACTTGTGGTTTTACTGCTCTTTCTGGGACTCGCCATACTGATAATAACGGAGCAGATCTATTTCTCGCAGACTGGAAAATACTCACCCAAGGTATCAATAATCATACCTGTTCGTGGACTGGATCCTGAGTGGGAGAAGAATGCAGATTCATACAAGCATCTCAAGTATGCTAACTCCTATGAAACAATATACGTTCTTGATGCTGATGATGCTTCCACAGTTGAAGCCCTGAGGAACGCTGGTCTCAAAGTTATCATATCATCATCAGAGTACGATAAGTGTGGAGCCAAGGTTGCCGCTCAGCTCACCGGCCTAAAGGAATCAGGAGGAGAAGCTGTTGTTTTTGCTGACTCGGATATCAGAGTGGACCGGGACTGGCTTTCCAATATTGTTGGGCCGCTGGATAGATATGATGCTGTTACAACTTTTTCATGGCCCCTTCCCCTTAAGAATACTTTAATGAATGTCATCAGGGGAGGCTTCTGGATTATAGGTTACGATAGCCATATTTCCGCGGGAGGTTTTCTTTGGGGAGGCTCAATGGCCTTTAAGCGCGAAACTCTGGACGCAGAATTCATTACCTTCATGAAGGACAAGATATACGATGACGTTACAATAACGAGCTACCTGAAGGGGAAGAAGAAGAGAATCGGCTTCAATGGAAACGCGATATGCTTCAATGCTTACGATGATGGCAAGTTCTATAGATGGGCATCAAGACAGGAAATGCTTGTCCGCCGCTACTCTCATCGTATAGCAGTTGGCTTCTTACTTTTTATGCTGGGACTTCTTGCAACTACGATATATGGGATCATAATGCTTAACCCCTTCTTCCTGTCAATCTATATTCTTTGGTGGCTTAAAGGTGTCCTTGCGAGCATGAGAGTCCGGAGAATTTCATTGGGAATGCCAGCTGTATCAATAGCGTCTGCGATGGTAGCCTTCTTTATTCTTATCCTGACCCTTACAAAGAAGCAGACAGAGTGGAGAGACCACACTTACAAATTTTAGTAAAGTATTGTATCTTAGATCAGAGCAATGTAATCTGGGCATAATGTTTCCATAAAAATTTGTAATGAATCAAATATGTATTAATTTCAATCGTTTCCCTTATGACACAAATGGTGACAACCAACAAAGAATTAAAGTCAGTTTCAGAATCCCAAAACCTCAAAGTGCATGAAGGATAGGACAGTAGGAATGATTGAATCCCTTGTCGGGGCTTCTATGTGGGGAGTTTCAAGCGTTGTCGCGAACCTGCTTTTTTCGATCACCACAATACCCTATACAGTGTTGCTATTTGTCAGAGTACTATTTTCTTCAATAATTTTGTTCATTTTCATTATGCCAAAAATTAGGATTGAAGGCCTATTGAGCATCTCATTATTTGGGATCTTAGGGCTTTTTGGATCACAACTGACATATCTTGCTGCAATTTATTATTCAAATGCAGCTACAGCGACGGTTCTGCAATATCTCTTTATGCCGATGGTTGTAATATACGATCTATTACGACGGAACAGAACTGTTTCCTTCATACTAATAATATCGATCTTCTTTTCATTTGTAGGGCTAATTTTATTGTCGATCAATTTTTCTTCGGTCGGGAGTGTTTTAATCGTCAGCCCTATTGCTCTCTTTTTCGGTATAATGGCAGCAGTCAGCGCTGCATTTTATACAATATATGCACGTCCCCTAATCAAAAAGGAAGGTTTTGAAACCACAATAAGTCTTGGTTTTCTGATGGCATGCATACCCGCCACATTGCTAGGTTTATATCCTTCAATAAAGTATTTCTCAGCACTATCCATCCAGCCTATCGAATCAATTCTCACCATTATTGGATTAATAGCATTTGTCATTATAATTGGGACGGCAGGTGCCTATTATCTTTATATAAAGAGCATGAAGCATATTAATCCAAGCGACGCATCGATAACAGCATCAATGGAGCCAATATCCGCCGCCCTATTTTCTTTGCTCATCCTGGGAATATTCTTAACAGGGGTGCAGTATATCGGTGTAGCAATCATTATACTTTCAATCTTTTTTATCCAGAGGGATTCATTTAGAAACAAATAATATCCATTGTTGTGACCTTAGTTATTTCGAAATAACCATTTTTTCGATGATTGTAATTTAAACTCTTATGCACGATAGTGCAGCACTTTTTAAACAAAATTCATCTTGTTTGTGTTTTATCATATTTTACGTTCTGAACTTTGTAGTTGATATTAAATGATAGATATCCAATATGCCCAGTAAGGTAAAAAATTAAGTACTTCTATCTTCATAACGCTTGTCAATGACTGACAGTGAGGTTGTAGCTGAACAATCAGATAAGAAACTAAGACGTGGACTTAACACCTGGGATCTGCTTTTTCTCAGCCTGGGGGGTATAATTGGGTCAGGTTGGCTATTTGCTGCTTACGCTGCAAGTTCTATAGCTGGCCCGGCGGCCATACTCTCTTGGTTAATCGGGGGAGTTATAGTCCTTATAATAGCATTGAACTACGCGGAACTTGGAGCAATGATACCGAGATCTGGAGCGATAGTGAGGTATGGGCAGTATTCCCATGGTAACATGGCCGGCTATTTCATGGCATGGGCATATTTTCTATCCGCAGTATCTGTTCCTGCGATAGAAGCTGAGGCTGTGATAGAATATGCCAGTCCTTACATAAATAATCTTTATAATGGTACTGTACTTGAACCGCTTGGTATATTCTTCGCTGCATTGCTGATGGTTTTGTTCTTCTTCCTCAACTACTTTGGCATAAAGTTGATGGGAAAAACAAATACTGGAATGACCTGGTGGAAAATGATCCTTCCTCTAATCACAATACTTCTACTGGTCGCAGTCAGGTTCGACGTTGCAAATTTCACCACCATCTTCAAAGGCACTGTTGCAGGAGTGGCAGGCGCTACAACAAGCTCTGGTTTTATGCCATATGGTTTTGCCCCGGTCATGGCGGCCGTTGCAACATCAGGCATTGTCTTCTCCTTCTTGGGGTTCAGGCAGGGTCTTGATTACGGAGGAGAATCCAGAACTCCTCAGCGCTCGATACCTATTGCCACAGTTGGATCCGTGCTTATTGGCATATTGATTTACGTGCTTCTTCAGGTAGCCTTCATTGGCGCCATAAACTTTGGTAGCCTTGGTATCCCTAACGGAGCATGGAACCTGCTTGCCTCGAATTCTTCTATTTCGACAAATGGAGGGTTCCTTACCTCTGCCATTCAATCACTCAATGGAGCTCCATTCGCATCGATCGCATCTTCTGTCGGACTTGTCATGCTGACCTATGTTCTCTTTGCAGATGCATACATATCCCCTAGCGGAACACTAAGCGTATATCTTGGAACTTCAATGAGAACCCTTTATGGTACAGCAGCTCTCGGATATCTTCCAAACTCAATGATGAAAGTAAATGAGAAGAGAAGAATACCAATTTTTCCTCTGGTAGTATCACTTATAGTCGGAATAGTGTTCTTTGCACCCTTCCCTAGCTGGTACAAACTCGTTGGATTTATAACCAGTGCAACTGTGTTCACATACCTGATCGGTGGACCTGCACTGAGATCCCTTAGAAGAAATGCGACCGAGCTCAAGAGACCGTTTAAGTTGCCTGGATCATCTATTCTCGCGCCGTTGGCGTTCATAGGTGCATCTCTCATCGTGTACTGGTCTGAGTGGCCCCTTGTAGGCGAGCTTGCAATTGCGATATTCATAGGTCTTATAGTGTATGGGATATTCTTCTTTATGAAGAACAAGAATGATCCTACGAGACAGACTATCCATACAGGTAGATTTATAAAGTCAGGGATTTGGGTGCCGGTATACATAATAGTTCTCTCTATAGAATCTTATCTTGGGGAGAGTGGTCTTGGAGGAACAAACATAATCCCGTATCCATATGACTTGTTTGTTGTGATAGTAGTTGCAATAATCTTCTTCTTCTGGGCCGACCATAGTGGAATACGAACTCAGGAAATCGAGGAGATTGTCCAGCTTGATTCACAGTACCTTAAGCCGGATGAGGACGAGTTTACCGCTCCAAAAGGAGGTAAGTGATTATGAATAAATATATCGTAGGCAGTCTTTTGTCAATAATCGTTGCAATTATCGGGCTTGTGCTTTTAGTAGAACAAACACTCAGCACTCCCAGTGTAGGTGTTAACGTAGGAGCAATCCCACCAATTGGAATTCTTTACAGCCTAATATTTGCTATTGGTGTAATAGCTGCAATAGCACTCATGAGCCTCAATACACCTACCCGTGCGGCACCGCCGAAGAAATAAATGCTGAAGTAACAAGTCAGCATTTTTTTTTAATTTTTTTTATCTTTTTTTTTTGAATCTTTTTACTTTTCTTAAAAGCTGATGTTTGATAGCGTTGTCATTTTTATAGTAAACCCCTCAAACGTCGCGGAGAATCGGATTATTGACAGATAGACGAATTACAGCAAAATAACCAATGGTCTCAATTTCTTAATTGTATCATGCAAATCTCTCCAGATTCCATGTAAAGCAAAATGTCAATAGTATCCACTTATCGCTGAATTTGGAGTATGCGACAAATGTTTAAGCGTCTAGTTATTATGATCTGTCATGATGGAAAAGAAAATTTTCGACTTTGCCAGGGAGACCAGCACAATACTGATAGTGAATGGTTCAGAGAATGCGGTTGACAAGAATTTTTTCTACCTTTCAGGTATAGAGAACGGAGTCTTTGAGGGATCTGCTCTCATAGCAACCCCGGACACTATAAAGATAATTACTGGCCAGCTTGAGGAAGAGGCTGCCAGGTCATCCGGTCATGAGGTAATGATATACAAGAGCAAAGGAGAATTCGAGAATCTTCTAAAGGAGAATCTGAAAGGTGTCGATTCAGTCGGCCTAAATTACTCTTCGGTCACGCTTACCATATACACGGGTCTGCTGCGGATGATACCTGAGAAATCATTTATAGATGTTTCTGCCTCAATTGCTGAATCGAGACGCTTTAAAACACCGGAAGAGACTCAACGAATAACGGAAGCTGGGAAGATAGCATGCGAAGCTATAGATCATGTCTATGACGGCGTCAAAGAAGGAATGACCGAGAATGAACTTGCCTCAATGCTTGTTAGCGAAATGATGAAGGCAGGCGCCTCTGGCCCATCCTTTACAACAATCGTCGCTTTTGGAGAGAACGCCTCAATGCCCCATTACACACCAGGAAAGAGAAAGCTGCATAAAGGAGATTTTATCCTCACGGATTTTGGTGCAATCTATAAGCGATACTGTTCTGATGTGACCAGAACAGCAGTTTTTGGCAAGGCAACAGAAAAGCAGCATCTCATGTACGAAACAGTCTTAAAGGCACAGACAGAAAGCATGAATGCAATAAAGGAGAATATGAACGGCAAGGATATCGACAAGATTGCAAGGAACATCATAGACTCCACAGAATTCAAGGGAAAGTTCATTCATTCACTTGGGCATGGTCTGGGCATGGATGTTCATGATCATCCCGCCCTCTCATCGGGTGCGGATTTCACCTTGAAGGCCGGAATGGTTGTCACTGTAGAACCAGGTATATATATACCGAAAGTGGGAGGCGTAAGAATTGAAGATGACGTTCTGGTAACAAAGGATGGCCACACGCTTCTTACTAAGCCCCAGAGGGGCCTCCTGGAACTATGATCTCTGCCCCAAGGCTTGGTTTTCTCAAACCGGAGATGCAGTCGCCGGAATGGGCAAGATCACAATATACATCCTTCGACCGGGCGGCTGCGGAGACAAGGGAGGAGGCAACGAACTTTCTATATTCTCTTGTTCAGGAAGATGTCACCAAACCAGATCATATTACGCCCGAATCGCTTGCCTTATCCCTCTGGTTACTCAGGGCAGTCAACGACAACTCCCTGTTCTCCCGCTTTTCGGTAACTGCAAGGGATATTTACCAGCATATGATAGAGTCATTCAATCCTGACATGGTAGAGGATGCATCAACGAGCCTTGGCATGAGAGTTGAAAGGGTTGAGGGAAAGACGTTCAGGATCAGGGCACTTGATTTCATACGCTCAAACACGCATCTTTCTGGCACGAGGTACAGGCTTGCCTTCCAGGATATCAAAGAAGGTTGGGTATATCTTGAGAAATCCGTCCTGTCAAAGGTACTCAGAGAACATTTCGTAACAAGAATCAAAGAATTCTATGATTCCATAAATACGGCAAAGGCAGTCGAAATACTCGGGGACTTTCATGGTCTTGTCCAGTACATAGGGGATCAATGGACGGCAATCAAAGGAAAGCGAACCACAGATCTAGGATCCGTCGATCAATCGCTTTTCCCTCCCTGCATAAAGGAATATCTTGTGGAGGTTCGTGATGGTGTCAATCTGCCGCACATGGCGAGATTCACTCTTGTAAGTTTCCTTCATAAGATTGGCATGCAGAATCCGGAAATTATGGCCCTGTTCAAGACAGCGCCGGATTTCAACCAGAGGATAACAGAGTACCAGGTCGATCATGTGACGGGTCAGATATCTGGTACCGAATACTCGCCCCCAAAATGTGAGGTTTTACGGTCAAACCATGTCTGTTACTGGGGAGATGACAAACTGTGCCACCAGGAGTGGCTTAGACATCCCCTGCAATATTATGCTGTCAAGAAAAAAGGCAATTCTAGGAAAGCTTCCTCTCAATCGTCTTAATAAGCGTTGTCTTGTGCATATCGCTCTCTATGTCGTAGATAAGAGATGGCAGCCACGAGGCACGGGGGTAACGACCCTCGCGGGCATCAAATTTTACCTGCAAGCCTCGAAGTATATCCTGAAGTTTTTTGTCATCAAAATTTTTAGATGCGACGGAGGAAATCCTGCGGCCCTGCCTGCGCGTAAGATTTGGATTAAAATAAGCTGAGTAAAGGGTTATCTTCATAGCAGGACAGCGTTTATTATGCCTGACTGACCAGGGCGCGATGTTATCCTGGCAAGTCCCTTATCTGTCTCGATAACAGTGCCGAGATTCATGATATTTCTCTGAACGTAATGTGGATTCGCCGGATTTGATTTAACAGTAACTATGTGAGCCCTGTACATTTTCTTTTCTGCCGGAAGATAAAGATTTACAAATTCACTTTTCCTCAGAACAACTTTATTGTTTCCTCCCAGAGTCCTGATAATTGATCTGGATTCGGGTCCCGTTCTTGGCAGGGTTGGTTCGCGTCCAAGTTCATGTCTCTTCTTAGTTCTGCTTGCAACTCTCTTACCACCAGTGAACTTCTTGTGACTCTTACCTTGAAATTGTGTCATTCAGGGGTTTATCACAAAGCATTATATGAAACTGACTAAAGATACGCAGATTGACTTGATCTGTTGATTTACACCTTCTTCTTAATCATTTGACATAAGACCGGGTTTATGGCCCATTTCATTTTGGATTAGCTGATTAGAGAAAATTTTACAGTTCTTCGTAAACAACAAAGGCCCGATGAAAGGGTTTTTATATATTATAATAAATGAAGTTTCAATGAGGCGTATGTTGTTTCTGGCCTTGACATTAGTCATCGCAGTCACCGTATGTTCTGAATTTCTTTCAGCTTCGCAGGTCGGTTTTGCCCAGCAGTATACTCCCGCCGTAGAGTCAGGAACAAACATTCAAGCTCCACACTGGCTGTTCAATGGATCATGTTCAAAATATATCTGCATTGGTTCAAGTTTTCTTGAGAAAGACAATAAGATAACGGGCGAGCAAAATTACAGTGAAATTTTGACATATGAAATCAGCAATGTTAGTTTGTCGTCCAATAGTTTTACCTTAACAGAGGTTATGAACAGTGCAAAGACGGGTGAACCATCAGGTCCGCCGCTTACTGACCAGAGGCATTTCAGTAATTATTCGGAAGTGTCCACTGCTTTTGCTGCTAACCAGAACAATATGCAGTACTTCAATGATAACCAGATGCCACCAAACTATGACCTGTGTGGAAATTCAAAGTCCAACGTTTCTGTATGGTCTGGATATATGTTTACAGGCGGGACTTATTCTAGAGGAAATGTGTCTGATGTCAGGGTTGCTGAGGTAAGTGTGCATGAAACAAATATTACGAATCATTGCACAGTTAACCAGACTTACAGCACCATTTATAGTTCTTATTCCGGACTGATGCTTTACTGTTCCTTTCAATTATCTTTTACTTTCAGAGGCACAGCTAATATACATACATTTTCCCTAAATTTGGAATCAACTAACACAAATATTGGGCCTAGCCCATATTTTGACTTGCTTGACATACAGTATCTACAGCTTATTGCTATGCCTTTCCTTGTTATAGCATCAATTATTGCAACAACGTATTATTTTTGGAAAAAGTAATTGCCGTATCGGGAGGTTTGCACGAACAAACCGAGGGCAAAGTTTATAATGCGTGCTATTATCACGCATACTGAAATGACAAGAAGTGGTTTATTTTATCGGCGATAGTATTGAGAAGAATGACAGCCTTGATCTTTTGAGGGAAAAATTGCTTGAAAACAGCAGGTCGCTCTTACAGCTTTTCAAGGAAAGGTTGGAGCTTGGCAGATCAGTGGGGGAATTGAAGAGATCAAGGGATCTGAATTTGCGGGATAGGAACCAAGAGTTGCAGGTTATAAGGAAACTGAATGTTTCTGAGCCCATTGAAGAAAGGTTCTTGAACGTACTCTTCGAACTTACAATCATGTCTGAAGGCCTTGATAACCAGGTAAAGAGTGAAGACACTATATTGGGAGCAGGAACAATACAGGAAGTACTTGCAGAGTCCATATGCCTACCAGGTGACAGGATATCCACAAAAGCATGCGCGGACTTGCCTTTTATCCAAAGGGCAATAAGTAAGGGAGCTCATGTTGTTAGCGAAGACTGTGAATCCTTTGATCTGCGAATTCTGATTTCCAGAGACGCTGAAAATGACTGCATCAAGATCTCTAATATCTCTTCGCCTGATTCAGCGCGTAACGTAAAGTTTACAGATAAGCCAAGGGTCATAAAGCTGGAAGTGAATGAATGAATATCCTTATCATCGGAAGCAGGGGCAGAATGGGTTCAACCTTGTGCAACATATTGTCAGGTTCGAAGCATACTTTGATTGGCATTGATACCCATAATAAGGATATACTGGATGATCTCGTAGATCATGCGGATCTCGCAATAATCGCAACGCCTTTCGATGTTACTGTGGAATATCTCGAACATCTTTCTTCGCGTCTTACATGCATAGAAGTGACTTCCGCTAAAAATGCAATGCATGCATTCAAGAACAGGGTGATAAGCATACACCCGCTTTTCGGTCCTGGTTCATTCGGTGATAAAGACTTGAGGAATATTGTTTTCATAACTGACATCTCCCCTACTGGTTCCCTGAAATTGGTCCGGGAACTGTTCAAGGGCTTTACAGTGATAGACATGACGGCCGATGAGCATGACGACCTGGTATCAAAGATACAGGTTATTCCTTATATCATGTCGCTCCTCGCGGATCAGGTCAATGCCGATACACATCTAAGCACCAGATCAAAGTGCGTCCTGGATTCCATGGCTGCAATTTGCAGGGAGCAGAACTGGACCGTTCTGATGGATACTATAACCAGGAATCCTTATTCCATTGGGATCCTGAAGGCGATTGAGGAAAAAATGAGCAGGCTCGGAGGTGAGTTGACTGATCGTTGTTCCGACATCCGAATACAACACTGACATCGTGAGAGAAAACATGCTAGAAACATCCGTAGAATTCAAGGAGATTTCCCTCTACGGAAGGCGGTTATTCTTGACCAGTGATCAATGCACCCTTCATGATTTTCCGGAAAACATCGCAGTCATAAGACAGGAAGGACTGCATTCCAGGAAGCTTAAGCCATCTGATACGGCAGTTACCGTTGATAAAGTCAGAATTGGTCGCGGGAACCTTGTGATAGCTGCCGGTCCGTGTGCAGTCGAGTCAGAAGACCAGATGCTGGAAATTGCCGAGAACGTCAAAAGGCTGGGTGCAGACATGCTGCGTGGCGGCGCATTCAAGCCCAGAACAACCCCGTATTCTTTTCAAGGTCTGGGAAAAAATGGTATAACGATCCTTAAGCATGCAAGGGAGATTACAGGCCTTCCTGTCGTGACGGAGATGATGGACATATCAGATTATGAAGCGTTCGATGATGTCGATATGATCCAGATTGGATCCAGGAATGCCCAGAACTTCTCGCTTCTCAAGTTCCTTGGATCCCGCAACAGACCGGTGCTCTTCAAGAACGGTATGGCCAATACTATATCGGAATGGCTCAGTTCCGCCGAGTACCTGCTCTCAGGAGGCAACGAGAAAGTTGTGCTTTGTTATCGGGGAACTAGAGGATTCGACAATGCAACAAGGTTTACGATGGATTCAGGTGTTATTCCTGCGTTGAGAGAGAGAACGCATCTCCCTATCTGCGCAGATCCAAGCCACCCTGCCGGGAACCGCAAATATGTTGAAGCGATCGCACTTGCGTCTATAGCTGCTGGGGCAGACATGCTTGAGATAGAGGTTCATGACGATCCTGATAGTGCCTTGTCTGACTCAAAACAGCAACTCACGTTCAAGGAATTTGAGCAACTAATAAGAAATGCACGGAAAGTCGCTGATCTACTTGGATCGAGGACAGTGTAGAAAGCTAGTGCTCCTCTAGCTTCTTCTCGATATAGAACTTGTTCTGGACGTCGACCAGTATGATAGAGTTTCTATAATCAGCCTGCTTTTTGATATTTTCCGTAATAAGCTGTATGCTCGGAGCCCAAATCTTGTCATCAACTTCGGGTACAAAGCTTGAGATCATTAGACGTCTTGCACTGAATATGGAATCGGATACATCCGAATTGACTTTCTCTGGACTTGTCCAGTATGCACTGAGATATGACCATATTGTAGTGTCCATCATCTCGAGGATGTTTTTTCTCGTGACGAAATCCGGGTCCTCTTTCCTCTGCTGCAGTATATCTTCATAACTCTTGTTTATGGCAGTCATGTCAGGTCCGCAGAATATTAGGTTCTTTTTGCCTGATTTGGACAAGGCAAGTATTTCTGTACCCAGACCATGCTTGAAAACATCATCGCGGCTGTAGGAGGCGACTATGGCATTGCGCTCGGGAAAAGAATTAACGTAGCTTACAAAAACCTCCTCTGAGTATTTTTCGATATCCTTGTGGTGTTTCCCGATTGTGGCAATGAATCGCATGATATCAATGAATTGCTTAGAGGATATTTATCTTTCTCAGGTATCTTTTCTTCTCTGTCGGCAAGTATCCGTCTTACATTTATACCCTTTGAGTATCTCTGAATGTGTTGAATCCTGCCTTTCCGGATCTTGAATCGTTTATAGCGTTTGTCGTCGCTATATTCCTTTTCTGGATCGCCCTGCATCCAGAGGATCAGGAAGCCATAATGATATTCATTTTCACCTCGGTTCTAGCATTCATCATTTCAATAAATTCCGACATTTTTGCGGGTGTGTCGGCAATGCTTACAGTTCTTCTCATAAATTCCATCTACACAAGAAGGTACTATATCTTCCTTGTTGCAATCTTTCTTGATATTGCAGGTCTTGCCTACTTTGATCTGCCGCAGTACGACTCCCTGCTCCTGGCAATCTCGGTTGCGGCAATAATAGCAGTCGCATTTTCTCGAAGACTAAAAACGGGTGTCCTTGAAAATGAACTGAGGAAAGGAAAGCACCCGAGCGTTGAGAGAAACAGGGATCTCTTCCAGCTCATGACAGGTATTCTTGTGTTGATACTGCTGTATTCATTCAGCCGTGAGATGTCTTTCTTCATCATACTTTTAGCGGGCTTCGGCCTCCTTACACTAGGCAATATCGCACTGATGTCGGGTCCTGGGAAACTGACCGGTTTCTTCTACTCAATGGAGCGGCCCAATGTAACGCTTGGAATAGGTCCGATAATGATTGCAGGAGGAACACTTTTTGCGATGTCGCTGATTACAAATGGACCTCTTCTTGTCGTTATTGTTTTTACGGTGATAATTGGAGATGCCCTGGCTAGTCTTGTAGGCATAAGGTATCCACTCAGAGCGCTGCCGTATAACAGGAGAAAGAGCCTTGGAGGATTGTTGGCAATGCTTCTGTCGTCGCTTATATTCGCAGTATTTGCAACCGGCCTTTCACCATGGTATGTTTTCCTATTTCCTGTAATTGGAAGCGTCGTAGAATCTGTGACGCTGTCACCGCTCGATGACAATCTCACTGTACCGTTTTCCCTAGTTGTTCTTGCTGCTTTCCTGGTCTGAAGTAATACAGGATTTCCGATCTTCCGGTGTCCTGGAATCCCCTTCGCATGTAGAAGTCATGCGCAATTGATCTTTGATCCGTCCACAACTTTACAATTGAATATCTGGAAAGTGCCTTCATTGAGATCTGCATGAGAAAGGATCCGATGCCCTTGTCCTGCTCATCTGGAATGACAAAGAAATCCAAAATCAACGGAGCTTTATCGTTAGTTACAACAGTGATTCCTGCGACAATCCTGCCATTATGTGTTACGGCGATTGATGCCTCCGATATGACCAGCCCAAACAGTTTACCCGACAGGGCGTCGGCCTCTACTCTCTTCCTCTCGGCAGGTTCGTCGCTTATCAGCACCGACTCGTCTTCGCCCTTGAATGCAAGATACAGAGCTTCAGCCAGAGCTGCCGGATCCGCCGACATCGATAACATGGTAGAATAGCCATTAGGAAGCTCCTTTTTCTGATCAACGAATTCCTTAGGATCTAGAGACATTTCCACCCTGTGAAGGATGCGGATTCCCCTCTCGTCCATGCATGCATGGAACGTGTTCCCGGCGTTGAAGGGCTCGTTGAACAGAAGCTTTCTTCCGTCTTTCCTGCACTCGGTTATAGCCCAGTCGAGCAGGATGAAGCTGCGCTCCCTGTTAGCAGTCACTGGATCGATAAAACCGAACGATGCAAAATTCCTGTCTGAAAACCCGGTGGCCGGATAGAGAAATGCATAACCTATCACCTTGTCGATAGACATAATGACACGAGAACGGATCCTGTTTTTGTTAAGATCGTCTATCACCCAGCGGTACATGTCACGGACTGGAAGATCTGGATGCTGCTTCTCGTTATGCAGTATCTCGGGTTCCAGCACAAGTTGCCATTCTACTTTCACGTTATTAAGCTCCATTTCCCTAAGTTGTAATCGCATTCGTTTATTAAGACACATGCGATGCCATGTAGCGATAGATATGGATGATAAGGAGCGGACGAATGAACTCAACCGCATTGCTCTAAAATTTTCTGAATTTTACAAGGGAAAGGTTGGGATAATGCCTCGGGTACCAATCACATCACTGAAAGATTTCTCCTACTGGTATACGCCTGGAGTGGCTGCGGTGTCTTTGGCAGTGAACCATAACGTTGAGGATGTGTTCAACCTGACCGGAAAATGGAACAGCGTTGCAATAGTCACGGATGGTACAAGAGTTCTTGGTCTCGGAAACGTAGGTCCTGAGGCATCGTTGCCTGTCATGGAGGGGAAATCCATGATTTTCAACTTCCTTGGAGGAGTCAATGCTATCCCAATACCGATAAGAGTGAGGGAGAAAGAGGAGTTCGTGCAGGTTGCAAAGGCGCTGGAACCCTCTTTTGGCGCTTATAACCTTGAGGACATAGAGTCACCGAAATGTTTCTTCGTTCTGGAGGAGCTTCAGAAGGATTTGTCGATTCCTGTTTGGCATGATGACCAGCTGGGCACTGCCTGCATCACGCTCGCTGGACTGCTTAATTCACTCAAGGTTGTGCAGAAGAAGCGGGAGGATGTAAAGGTTGTCCTGTTCGGTGCCGGTGCGGCAAATATAGCAACAGCGCATCTTCTGGCAACGGCAGGATTCAAGATGAAGAATATCATTATCGCCGACAGCAAGGGAATACTCGAACCCAATAGATCTGACATCGACAACCTGATGTTCACCAATCCTTGGAAATACAGACTTGCAATGGATACAAACGGAGAAAGGCTCTCCGGTGAGGAAGGCGGCGCGTTCAAAGGCGCTGACATTGTCGTATCTGCTTCCAGATCTGATCCGAGCACACTGCACAAGGACTGGATCAGATCCATGAATGACAACGCAATAGTGTTCGCACTGGCAAATCCTCTGCCGGAGATCTGGCCTTCAGATGCCATTGAGGCTGGAGCGAAGATAGTGGCCACCGGAAGGAGTGATTTCCCGAACCAGATAAACAACAGCCTGGTCTTCCCGGGTGTATTCAGGGGAGTCCTGGATGCAAGAGCCAGAAAGGTGGATTACGAAATCATGGTTACTGCATCGGAAGCACTTGCAGGACGGATAGCGAACCCGACACCAGAAGAGGTCATACCTAAAATGACTGACTGGGATCTATATCCAGAGGTTGCTGCCTCTGTTGCATACGCAAGTTCACAGAAGGGTTTCGCGCGCAAAAATGAATCAAAGAGCAAGTTCCTGCAGATTGCCACCGAGATAATTGAGCACAACAGGGAGGCATACAAGACATTGCTGGATAATGGTTCCATACCAAAACTACCGGAGGTCTGAATAGAATGGCAGATGAATTGAAAGTAAGAAGAGCAAAGGAAGAGGATATTGAAAGCATAGCGGATCTTATGTACCGTCTCAAGAAGCTGAATGAGGAGTTTGATACGCACTTCGAAGTATCTGCTAAAGCCAAAGACAGAATCTTGAGTTCCTTGAAAGAATCCATACCGGATTCAAAGGGATGCATCCTTCTCGTCGGTACAATGAAACAGAAGGTTGTCTCCGTAATAAGGGCAGAGCTCAGGGAAAGGAAGTTCTACGAACCCTCAGTAGATGTAAGAATCACCGATTTTTATATCCTCCCGGAAATGAGAAGGCGCGGTCTCGGCGGAATAATGATAGCAAAACTCAGGGAAGAGATGAAAAAGGCAGGTCTATCCTTGCTTACAGTGGAGTATCCAGCATTCAACGTTATTGCAAAGAACTTCTATGAAAAGCTTGGCTTTACTCCCAACATTAGTGTTCTGAGGTACATGGAACGCGATAACAAGAAGTGATCCCCTTTTTTTTTATCATTTCAACATGATTTATCTTTTATTTTTAGGAATAATTGATAATCTCACCTTTCTTTGATCAGAGTCACAGTTTTAGAGAAACTTTTCATATATATCAATAATCCAAATGTTAGAGCATTTGGTTTTCGACAGGTATACTTCTTCGATAAGTTTATCATTGTTTCTGTGCTGAGTATTTATGACAGGAACAGTCAGGATATCATCTTTCAGGGAAGGCGATCAGATCAGCATGCAGTATACCTGTGATGGGAAAGATATCTCGCCTGGGATTTCATGGTCAGGATTTTCACCCGAAACGAAATCGTATGCAATCATAATGGATGACCCGGATGCACCGATGGGAACCTTTGTTCACTGGGTTGTTTATAATATTCCATACAGCGTAAAGGAGCTGAGGGAAAACTTTCCTAAGGCCGAGGTTACGGAAAATGGCATAATCCAGGGTAAGAATGATTTCGGGAAATTCGGTTACGGAGGTCCATGCCCGCCGGGCCAGAAGCCGCACAGATATATTTTCCATCTATATTCAACGGTTTCTGATCCAAAGATGCCTGAAGGAATGGATAAGAAGAAACTGCTTCGAGCCCTTGAAGGCAGGATACTGGAAGAGAAAACATTGACTCTCAGTTATAAGAGAAAGGGATGACGCAGGTCACATAACACAGAGCCATAACTTTCTCTAATTTCAATATTGTCGAAGCGAAAATGTGAGTATAAATACTTATAAACCCGTTGAGGTTGCATAATCATGCCAGTTCACAGTAGCATGACCTCAAGCATGGTGATTTTGAAAGACGTTAAGCTTAACCAACCCCTCGTTTTCATGAGTTTTCTGGACAATTCTGCAATCGGCGTTATGACGCTGAAATACGTAATAGAGAACCTCAAGATGAGCCAGTTCGCCCATATTTCGTCCCCCTATGTACCGCCCGTAACCGTTTTTGTAGCCGGGAAGCTTCGACATCCTTTCAGGCTCTACAGCGATGCAGAGGGAAAGTATTGCATTATAATCAGTGATATTCCCGTCGATCCCGAAGGATATTATGAGATATCGAATGTCATCTCGGACTGGCTGAAACAGATAAATCCTAAGATTGTTGTCAATATTGATGGTTTCCCTGTTGACTCAATAGCCGATGGGCAAAGGATATTCGGTGTCGGGGATAAGAATGCAATAAACATGCTGAAACAGAACAAGGTACCGCTGGCTCAATCTGCCCTGATAACGGGAATGGGCGGCGCGATCCTGAATGAGTCTATCCTGCGCAAGCTACCCTTGATGAGCCTTCTTGCGGTGACTGTAGAAGGCATTCCGGATCCAGCGGCTGTTCTTTCTGCCGTGGAGGCCCTGAATTCTTTATTCGCAATGAAAATAGAGACGGGACCTCTCAAGGAGACTACCTCAAAGTACCACGAGGAGATGAAGCGCATCATGGACGATTATGCAAAAATGCAGTCCGGCGAGAAGAAAACCGATACCATGTACGCATGAAAATTCATAAGTTGAATCCCTATTGCAGTCTGGAGATCTTTCGTTGAAACATGGAAGACATGGAAAAGAGCGGTTGACTCCAATCTTGAGGCTATAGGAATAGGCACCCCATGTACTCGATGCTTCGCCACCTGCATGAAGAAGGGCCAATGCCAATGGCGGAAGTCGCAACACTCCTCATGGTAACCCCGGGATGGATCACCTGCCTCGTTGATTCCCTTGAAGAAAAAGGCCTTGTCGAAAGGATAAGAAACAAGCAAGACAGAAGAATAATTGACATCAAGATCACAGAAGTTGGAATTGAACTTTACAAGAGGGCAAGTGAGGTTCACATGGCTTTCATCGAGGAGTGCCTTGAACAGCTTGATGACAAGGCGCCCTTTTCGCTGCTGGAGAATATGGAAAAGCTAAGATCAACCGTGGAAACGCGCAAGAAAGCGATTAAGAACAAGTAGCCTGTATATTTAGAAAGGGAGCGCATCAATCTTTTCAATTCTACAACCTTTGCTGGTTTTCCTCCCATCGTTTAAAGAAAAAGCAGCTTTAGAGGGCATGCCTGAAAGGAATTCTTTAACTTCTTAAGCTGAAAACCATCTGGAAAACAGATTAATAGGAAGAAGCATATCGATGGGTAAGGGAAGAAATGATCAAATGGATGCTTCTAACTATAAAGATCTGAATGAGCAAATCTGCTACAATCCATTCGACCTGCTCGGATGGCACAGCGATTCTGGCAAACATAGAATAACGGTTTACAGACCTGGTTTGAAAAGCGTCAGGATATCCACGGTTAAGGAAACAAAGCTGGCAACTTCGATAGGAGATGGAATATTTTCATCCGAATTCTCGGAAAATTCTAGAGATCATTATCATGTTTTATACAAAGAACCGGATGGAAAGGATCATGACGAGGTCGATCCATATTCGTTCCCGCCAGATCTTAGCAGTTTTGACATATACCTGTACAAGGAAGGGAACTTGCAGTATGCCTACAGAACTTTTGGATCGCATTTCCAGTCCCGGGATGGAATCGAAGGGACGAGGTTCGTGGTATGGGCCCCTAATGCGCGATCTGTTTCGGTGGTAGGAGACTTCAACCTGTGGGATCCCAGAAAATTCCCGATGCAGAACGTGAATGGATCCGGTATCTGGGAGATATTCGTACCTGGAGTCGGATACGGATCGTTCTACAAGTTCGCCCTTATGACTCCAGACGGAGAGATTGAGTACAAGTCTGATCCCTTCGCTTACAGAATGGAAAAGAGGCCCAGGACGGCATCAATCGTATCTCATCTTAGGCATGAGTGGTCCGACTCTGACTGGATCAAGAACAGGAGTGCGGCACAGTCCATCAGGTCGCCCATCTCGATATATGAGATGCACCTGGGTTCCTGGAAGCGTCCGGGTGACGGCAGGGACTTCTATTCCATCAGGGAAATCGGTCCACAGATAATTGAGCATGTGAAGCGGCTTGGTTTCACCCACATTGAAATAATGCCGCTGATGGAGCACCCACTCGACGAGTCCTGGGGATACCAGGTCGTGAACTATTATGCACCGACTTCAAGGTACGGTGAGCCCGAAGACTACATGTGGTTCATTCAGGAATGCCACATGAATGATATCGGCGTTATTCTGGACTGGGTGCCAGCCCATTTTCCGGCCGATGAATACGGTTTGTATAAATTCGACGGAACCCACCTGTATGAGCATGCCGATCCAAGGAAGGGGATTCACCCAGACTGGGGAACCAGGATATTTAACCTATCCAGGTTCGAGGTGAAAAATTATCTAATATCGAACGCGATCTTCTGGGTCGACATGTATCATGCGGATGGCATAAGGATAGATGCGGTCAGTTCCATGCTTTATCTTGATTATTCCAGGAAAGAGGGAGAGTGGGTTCCAAACAAATACGGAGGAAGAGAGAACCTGGATTCCATTGACTTCCTGCGTGGCCTGAATGACACCTTGCATGAAAGCTTCCCTGGCGTTATAACGATTGCGGAAGAGTCCACTGCCTGGCCCTCTGTTACAAGGGATACAAGAACTGGAGGCCTTGGTTTTGACTTCAAGTGGAACATGGGATGGATGCATGACACGCTCGAATATTTTTCGCATGACCCGGTGCACAGGAAGTATCATCATAACATACTCACTTTCACGATCTGGTATGCATTCAGCGAAGCCTTCATCCTACCGCTTTCGCATGACGAGGTTGTGCACATGAAGGGAAGCCTTTACACGAAGATGCCGGGCGATAACTGGCAGAAGCTTGCAAACCTGAGATCGCTTCTTGCTTTCATGTTCCTATCGCCCGGGAAGAAGCTCCTTTTCATGGGATCTGAGTTCGGGCAGCACCAGGAATGGAATGTGAGCAGCGGGCTGGACTGGGGTGCTGCATCATCGGCTGAAGGCAGCAGGATTGCCCGGCTTGTGGGAGACCTCAACTCGCTTTACAGGAGATCGGGCATGAGTTCCAAAGATTCGGAGCCGAAGGGATTCGAATGGATTGATTTCTCCGACTCTGTTTCCTCTATTATTAGCTTCTACAGGCACACTCTTGATAGCGGTGACTACGTGATCATATTCAACCTCACGCCTGTTCCACGATATGCATACAGAATTGGGGTCCATTCGGCCGGAAATTACAAGGAGATACTGAATACCGATGCATCCATTTATGGCGGCAGCAACATGGGGAACTTTGGAGGAGTTGCCGCAGAGGATGTTTCTTACCATGGCAAGGAAAGAAGCATCGTAGTAACGCTTCCCCCGCTTTCATGTATTGTCTTTGAGATAAGGAGAGAGAAATAATGCAGCAAATCCTGGTAGAGAATGTATCTCCATCCGTGGATCAGGGAAAATACCCTGCCAGAGCCATCGTGGGTGATGCCATCACAATTACATGCGACATTGTCTGCCATGGTGCTTATATCCTGGATGCGCGCATCAGGTACAGGCACATCAGAGAAAGGAACTGGCGATATGCTGATCTAAAACTGACCGACAACGACGCATGGATCGGGGAAATCAAACCGGCAAAAATAGGTATGTATAAATTTGCCGTGGAGGTATGGATTGATACCATATCGTCACAGTTCATGGATGCAAAAAAGTGGCTTGAAGCGGACGAAGACATTTCCAACGACATTCTTGCAATTAAGAACACTCTTGAAAGATCCCTCAAAGCACAGACAGGAATGCTAGTCTCGAACCTGATTTCCGATCTGGGAAAGGATCCGGGAAAAACGGTCGGATTGTTTGACAGGGACTCTCCTACCGGTAGGGAGGCGAGGTCGCTCCAGGATAAGAAAGGTTTTTCGGAGTCGGATGAGTTCCTTATATCCGTTGATCCCGCGATTGCAGGCTATGCATCATGGTATGAGCTTTTTCCGAGGTCCCAGGGATCGGATCCATCAAAACCGGGTACTCTCAGGGATTGCATTGAACGCCTTCCTGACATCAAGGAGATGGGGTTCAACGTCCTCTATCTCACGCCAATATTTCCAATCGGTGAAACAAACAGGGTTGGCAGGAACGGCAGCAGGTCAGGGAAGCCGGACGATCCAGGCAGCCCATGGGCGATAGGAAATCATCTTGGAGGCCATAAAACACTGAACCCGGATCTAGGCACGATGGAGGATCTTTCCAATCTGCTTGCAGCAGCCCGCTCGATCGGTATGGATGTGGCCCTTGACATGGCATTCCAGTGCTCCCCTGATCATCCATATGTGAGGGAGCATCCCGAATGGTTCAACCACCGTCCGGATGGGACCATACGATACGCTGAGAACCCGCCAAAAAAGTACTACGACATATATCCGCTGAATTTCGATATTCCGGATCCGATGCCTCTCTGGAGGGAACTCCGGAGCGTCTTTGAATTCTGGATTGAGCACGGCATAAAGATATTCAGGGTGGACAACCCGCACACAAAGCCGCTTGACTTCTGGAACTGGTGCCTGACGAGCCTTAAGCGAAGTCACCCTGAAACTGTATTCCTGGCTGAGGCATTCACCAGACCAAAGCTAATGTACGGTCTCTCCAAGGCAGGTTTCAATGAATCATACACCTATTTTACATGGAGGAACTATGATTATGAGATCAGGGACTATATCAACGAGCTGTCATCCAGACCACTGATGGATTATTTCAGGCCGATGTTTTTCGTCAACACGCCGGACATCCTGCCATACGTACTGCAGCATGGCGGACGAAATGCCTTCATTATGAGGGCTGTACTAGCTGCCACCCTTTCTCCTCTATGGGGTATATACAGCGGATACGAACTATGCGAGAACATACCTGTTCCAGATAAGGAAGAGTACCTGAATTCTGAAAAATACGAGATAAAGAAAAGGGACTGGAAAGCACCGGGGAATATCAGAGACATTATAGCCAGACTGAACACTATCCGCAAAGACTACGATGCATTTCAGGGATCCATGGATGTTACTTTCCTGGGCAGTTCGAACCCGAATATACTGTTCTATATGCGCAGGAACCCTGCATCCGGGTCAATGGCCTTTGTGGCAATCAATATAAATCCGTTTGAGGAGCATACATCAAGGCTTTCGATACCATCCGGCATTGCGTCGGGGATTCTGGATAACACGCAATTGTTCCAGGATGCTTTTTTAGGCACCAGGATATCCCTCCCGGGAAGGGAGTTCAACCTGACTCTTACGCCAGGGAGAAAGTCCGCCGCAATAATGATTCCTGAGGTGTAAAATAATGCCCGCTGAAGAGATGAATCTCTGGTACCGTGATGCAATCTTCTATGAAGTGCATGTGAAGTGCTTTTACGATTCAAATAACGATGGGACGGGTGATTTTGAGGGACTCCGGCAAAAGCTGGATTATCTCAAAACGCTCGGCGTCGACTGCATATGGCTTCTTCCGTTCTATAAATCGCCGCTCAAGGATGACGGGTATGACATTTCCGACTTTTATTCGATCCAGCCTGAGTACGGCATAATGGAGGATTTCCAGAGATTTCTTGACGATGCTCATGCCATGGGAATCCGGGTCATAGCAGATCTCGTGTTGAACCATGTTTCCGATCAGATAGAGTGGTTCAAGGAGGCAAGGCGCGATAGAAATTCCCCGAAACGTTCATGGTTTGTATGGAGCGATACCGGCAAGGAATACAGCCAGGCAAGGGTTATCTTCATTGACAGCGAGATCTCTAACTGGACATGGGAGCCTGTTACAAGGCAGTATTACTGGCACCGTTTCTACTCTTCCCAGCCGGATCTAAATTACGACAATCCCGAGGTACGGGAAGAGATGAAGAACGTTATGCGCTTCTGGCTGAAGAAGGGACTCGACGGATTCAGGTGCGATGCTGTCCCCTACCTCTTCGAGCGCGAGGGGACCAGCTGCGAAAACCTACCTGAAACACATGCCTATTTCAAGGATCTCAGGAAAATGCTTGACTCGGAATTTCCGGGAACAATATTGCTGGCAGAGGCAAACCAGTGGCCCACCCAGGCAAAGGAATACTTCGGAAACGAGGATGAATTCCACATGTGCTTCAATTTCCCCCTTATGCCCCGGATATTCATAGCACTTGCAAGACAGTCTGCGCTCCCGATTGTGGAGATAATTAACCAGACGCTGCCGATTCCTGCAACATGCGACTGGGGTATCTTCCTCAGGAACCATGATGAACTAACGCTTGAAATGGTGACAGACGAGGAACGGGACATAATGTACAGTGAGTATGCGAAGATCCCAAAAATGCGCCTCAACCTCGGTATACGACGGCGTCTTGCTCCCCTTGTTGACAACGACCGTGCAACCCTTGAGCTACTCTATGCACTGCTTCTATCCATCCCCGGGTCCCCTATCCTGTATTATGGCGATGAACTCGGCATGGGCGACAACATATACCTCGGGGATCGCAATGGCGTCAGGACACCGATGCAATGGTCCTACGACCGCAATGCCGGATTTTCAAGGGCGGACACCGAGCAGCTTTACTCGCCTGTGATAACAAATCCCAACTTCCATTACGAATCCTTCAACGTGGAATCGGAGTCCAGGATATCGAGTTCACTCCTAAACTGGGTCAAGAAGATGCTTCGGACCAGGAAAAAGTATAACACCATATTCGGGCGCGGGAACATAGAGTTCATCACGCATGAGAACAGGAAGACATTGTGCTATGTAAGGAAATACGAAAGCGGTCAGATTCTCTGTGTCTTTAATATGTCAAAGAAGCATACTTATGTGGAGCTCGACCTGAAACAATACAAGGGTTACAGGCCCGTTGAGGTAATTACAGAGACTAGGTTCCCGTTCATAGGCGACCTGCCATATTTCTTCACCCTTCCACCGCATGGATTCTTCTGGCTGAGGCTTGTCGCACCCAATGAAGAGGACGGAATTCAGGATGATTGATCCTGGCACAAGGATCGATATTGAAGAATCAATTGTTGAATTCGTAAAAGATAAGAGATGGTTTGGTTCCAAGGGTAAGTCGATACAGCGTGTCGAGGTGGAATACTTTTCCCCTTTCACGGAACATTTTTTTCTCTGCATCTGCAGATTTTTTTATGATGATGGTTCATCGGAGAGATATTTCGTCCCTTTTTCTCTTAGAGGATCGGGTAATTCATTTGTTGCAGTAAGATTCAATATAGGCACAAGGAAGCTCTATGATGCAACCGATGATCCAGAATTTGTTCTTGCTTTCGCCTGCCTTATCTTCGATCCGGGAAGATTCCCTTCGGGCAATGGACAAGTGAAGGCAGAGAAAACCTCATTTTCCCAAAATGAGGAGTTTCCGGATGGCGTAGTGAAGAAGATTACAGCCGAACAGAGTAACACATCCATAGTGATAGGTAACAAGCTCATTTTGAAAATCTACAGGAAGATCATAGGTGCAAACAATCCTGACTATAGGATACCCGTTCTTCTTTGGCAGAAATCGGGCTTCAGGCAAACACCCATGCCTGTTGGAAAAGTGGAACTTGATCTTGGAGACAAGTTTCTAATTGCAACACTTTTCCGATATCTGCAAGGTTCCACGGATGGCTGGTCAAGGTTTACCGGTCGGCTACAGAGCAGCCTCCAGAACGATACCTCAATGAGAGGCTTATTGCTGCTGGACGATGCATCGCTGCTTGGTTCACTAACCGGATCTATGCATTCAGCCCTCTATGCCATAACACCCAAGAGCGAGCTTTCTTTCCATTCTTATTGCAAGGAACTTATGCTACCCGGGATTCAGGCAAACCTGGAAGACATACAACATGTTTTTACAATCCACAAGAATTTACCTGAACTTATCCAAATCAAGATAACGAATCTTCTCGATTCCAAGTCTAAGCACCTTGAGAGATTTCATGCAATGGCCGAGAAGTTGCAGGACCAATCACTGATGGTGGTACATGGCGACTATCATCTTGGCCAGGTTTTATACCAGGACGGATCCTATTATGTTATTGACTTTGAAGGCGAACCGATGCGGAATGCATCTGGCAGTTTCATACTATCCTTGCCCTACAAGGATGTTGCAGGGATGATAAGATCCTTTGACTATGCGTTGGCATATTCATTAAAGGCATCCAGCAAGAGTATATCTCGAAAGTTCCGTATCGGCTGGTTGAACGACATGATGCGGCAATTCCTTCAATCATACACAGAAAAATCGAACATTGT
Source organism: Thermoplasmata archaeon (assembly GCA_049965275.1). Classification (GTDB taxonomy): domain Archaea; phylum Thermoplasmatota; class Thermoplasmata; order Thermoplasmatales; family Thermoplasmataceae; genus UBA582. Next base: position 40,569 of record JBMFWM010000003.1, read on the forward strand.
TGTCGAAATGGAGTTACTGGATCTATTCCTTGCCGAAAAGGCAATCTATGAACTCAAATATGAGCTTAACAACAGACCGGACTGGGTAGACATTCCACTGACATTCCTTGAAAGGTTATAATTGGTATTTATAAGTTTTAGAATCGTAGTTTGAGGGTTAATTCTTTTTCTATCTTTGGAATGCTCTTCAGATGAATAATTTGTGGCGGAATACGTATGTTTTCAATATAACCAAAATAGAGGAGTTAGCAATTATATTGACAGTATCACTTCAAGATCAACATATTTTGAAATCGCTTGAAAATCACGATCTTTAGTAACAACCGAGAGCCCGAGACGATAAGCTGACGCAGCTATAAGGATATCGAGAACATTGACCTCCACTCCCTTTGTTCTCAGTAGCGCTTTAATCTCAGACGATTTTCTCGCATCATCCAGCGTGAAGTTTATAATTTCTATATTGTCGAAGAACTCCATTACCCTCTCCTTGGGTTTAATCCCTTTCAACTTCGAATATGCTTCTCCTAAATACACTTCAAATGCGCATAACGTGCTAGTAAATACTTCATCAGCTTTTTCAATCTCAGAAATAATTTTATGGTCATTTCTAAAGAGAGAGATGATCGCTGATGTGTCGATAAGTACCCTCATACTCGTTCTCTCAAGTTATTTCTGGATTCCATGATTGCTTTGTCCCAAATTTCTGCTTCCTCTTCGGTTAAGATCCCATAGAATTTACATAAGATGTCTTTCGAACCGTGCTTCGCATTTTCCGCTAGAAAGCTCAAAAGTTTGCTGAAACTCTTATCTCCCTTCATATTCTTAAGTTTCTTGTATGTCTCGTCATCTATCATTATTGTTTTCATACAGACCTGTATACAGATAAATTATAAATTATTTTACATCCCACAGTGGATTTTTGCGATGAGTATTTCCTCTAGTATAGTGAGGTATGCAGGAATAATGTGTTTATTATTCTTTATTTAGGAGGAACGGTTAGCATACAAATGATGCAACCATTTTTTAGTTAGGGGAATAAGAGAAAGGTAAACATTATAATCAGCCTAGACGATCTGGTAAACATGGACATTAGAGAGATAGTGAGGATGGCTGTCGATCAGCTCTCTAAGAGACTGGATATTGATCCTTCGTTAATCACCCCTTCAGATCTTGAAAAGGAAGCAATTGACTGGCGCGTCTACCTGTATGTAACAAGCGGCGGTGTCAAGACAAAGTACCTTGCAATAGCAGATCCCGTAACCGGGCTGATAAGCCGAATTGAAAAATCTGAAGATCTCCTTGTCAAGCCTCCAGGAGAGAGATCGGAGACGGATCTTAACCGCGTTAAGCGGACGTTTACGCCGAAGCAGCTTGATGTTCTTAAGGAAGACTATACAAAGGAGATAAAATTATACGAAGTTATCCTGCAAAACGGGGAAGAGTCGCAGCAGGAGAAGATAAACGCTCACTATGTCCTCGGAAAGATATACAGGGAGATGGGTGTCATTTTTGGTTCTCCCCTATACCTGCAGAAGGGGCTTACTAACTTCAAGGAGATACTTGACTTTCCCGATTCAATAATAACGCAGATAAAAGGTAAAGTCCTGAACTACATGGGTCTAACTTCATTCAAGATTGGCGAGATAATGTTCAACCAGGAAGAGATGCAGTCTGCTATCCAGTATTTCCAGGACTCGGCAAATTTCTTCAAGTACCATTCAATGACGGCCGAATACAATGCAGTCCAGGAGAACCTTGAAATGGCTGCTAAGAAACTCTACGGCAAAGAATATAAGAAAGCACTGACCCAGTTCGTCAAGGCAAAAGCAAGATAATCTATCTTATTTTCCGCCGATACACAGTATTTCAACCATTAAACTTTATTTGCAGTCTTGATTATGCATGGTGAACATATGAATGACAGAAACAACCTCGAATCCTTCTCGGAAGAAAGAATGGACACGCGGAATGTTCTTGTCATAGCAAATCCCGGAACAGGCAAGACAGAAGAAATTGCTAATTTTGCCGTGAAGCTGGTAAAGGAAGGAGTCGATCCCGGAAGAATCTTATGCGTTACTTTTACAAACAGGGCTGCCGCTGAGATGCAGCAGAGAATCGGAAGCAAGCTGATTGATGCAGGCCTGAAGGAAGCGGCATTCGGGATAAATGTATCCACATTTCATGCATTTGCGCTTGATGAAATATCAGCCTTGACAGGAACAGTAAGGATAGCACCGACCAACTTCATAAGAGCATCCATTCTCCGCACAATCAGAGAAAAGAAGATGTTCAGTTATGGCGATCAGTATATCGTTGGCGAGCTCCTGGGAAAGATAGAAAATGCCATCAGGTACGCAAAGTCGTTCAACATATCTTCAACCGAGATTGATGATGCTGCTTTGAACACTGCTCTTTCAGCTATACTTCTTGAAGGAAACTCTAGATCGATGTCCGACGAAGAGATACGCGCTTTTGCTGTCCATTTTCTTAAGATAATGAGATCATACCAGGAGGCACTTGCGAGTGCAAATATGCTTGACTACAATGACCTTCTGTCGAGATGGCTATCTTTGCCCGATGGGAAAAGAAGACTCTATGACTGGGTGCTTGTTGACGAGCTTCAGGATCTGAATGAATTAGAGTTCCAGATAGCTCTTCGGAGCGCAAATAATCATTTTCTGGTTGGTGATCCGAAACAGTCTATTTTTGGATTCCAGGGAGGAAGCCTGAAGAACTTCAAGGACTTCACCTCCAGTCTTGCATGTGAGAAACGATACCTCACGGACAATTACAGGAGCACGGACCAGATACTGGCATATGCCCGCCGGTTCTACGAGAAGAACGGGGAAAGTTCCTTCACAACAGAGCTATCTGATCTAAGGTCACACGATGGAAAGCTGGGCGAGAAAGTAAAGATATTCTTTTCAGAGGAACCTGAGAAAGCTGCAGCATCTTTAGTTGTTAACGAAAGAGATAATGAAGTAACTGCCATAATAACGAGGCGCAATGACCAGCTCCAGGAGATAGCTTTCCAGCTTGAGGCTTCCGGAATCAAGTTCGGAACCACTTCTCCATGGACACTTTCTGAACCTTCCAGGCTGGATATCCTAAGATACCTGAAGGCCGTGATCTCGCCAAGGAAGGATACTTTCATTCCCGCGATATTTACGCCATACTCTGAGCTGACGGTATCAGAAGCTTTTGATATATCATCGAAGTACAAGTGGACTGATCTGTCGTTAAAGGAGATGGAGAAACTTGCTCCTTCCCTATATGCTGACATCTCGGAACGACGCTCAAAGGAGGGTATTCTCATGATCATGGAGAAGAAAATACTTCCGATCGCATCGTCTCTTGGTAAAGATCACTTCTTCGCAGCCCTCTCGATCCAGAATGCGCTGAAGGAATACTTTGAGCAGACCGACCAGCCCGATCTTGATGACCTATTAGATTATCTTTCCATAAGCAACTACGAGGAGGATGTTTCTCCAGGTGAAAGTAAGCTTATCCTTACAACAGTCCACAAAGCAAAGGGAATGGAATTTGACCGTGTGATATATGTTCCATCCAATGCTTCTGAGCGCACTACATTCATAGATATCGTAACAAGAGCAATAATTATGGCCGCAAAGGGAATAGACGTAAGGCAGGAGCTGAGATACGAGGATTCAAGGATTGACTTTGTCGCAGTGACGAGGGCACGAACTGAACTCTCAATACTGATCCCGCAGAAATTTTCTGCAAGATATGTTGATCCGGATAACTCGGAGACAAGCATTCTTTCCTCTGAGACAACGTTAGGAGAAATGGAAAAACTTTATTCCAGGGCATACCAGCACTTTGTTCATGGCAGGGAGGAAGAGGCACGCAGCATAATCAAGCAGGGGGGAGAATGGCTCAGGGAATCCATCCGGTCATACTTCCAGTCCAACTTCACATTATCATATTCCATGATCAGCAGGATAGAATCGCCCTTCAACTTCTTGAAGGATTATATATTCAATATCAGGGAGCCGTCAAGAGGAATGACAAAAGGCTCCGCTATCCATAACTATGCAGAGATGCTCTTTCGGGGAGAGGACGTGAAAGATGTGCCGGATGACCACAAGGCCGCGCTTGAGAATCTAAAGAGCGTCGTAGCTGAGATAGAGAAGGAATTCAATGCAAAACTGACGGCATCCGAGATGTCAATCAAGCTTCCTGTTGGAGAGATTTTCGACTCGGTAGATCCAAAATATGCCCCTTTGCTGTTTACAGGAAAACTTGATGCGGTCTTCACCACCGAAGATGGAAAGGCTATCATTGCTGATTACAAGACCGATGCATACGAAAATGACACATACACTTCGGATCATAGGCTTCAGTTATACATATACAAGCTGATGTACTCTAAGAAGTTCAGGGCAGATCCCAAGAAAATAAGGATAGCCACGCTATATGTAAACCTGATTGGCAGGGTCAATACTGGAAAAGTGGACAAGAAGATAGACAGGACAGAACCCACGCAGCGGAAGATCGACGGTTTCATCAAGGCACTGAACAGACTGCTCAACTACAAATCTGACCCGGATGCATTCCTCAAGGATCTGCTGCAGGAAAAAGACCTTGACATGAACCTGCAGCATGAGATCAAGAACCTTATATCCTCCAGCTAAACAGCCTTCGAGAAAGAACGAGGCATTATCCCGCTCTTTAAAGACTGGATGTAAGTTTTGAAAAACCTTATTCCCGGAATCTTGAGGATGCGAGGTTTTATTTACACTTTTATATTTTCCTATAAGAGTAAAAGACCTTTAATTAATGGAGTCTTGGTTCGAAATGAAGTGTCCTGTTTGTGGAGAGAAATACAACAAGCTTGATTACCAGATGTTGTCGCGCCATCTGGCACAGAATTGTGAGCGCAACGATACTCCCCATCTTGAATTCGTGAAATATTACCTGCCTGGTGCAAACTGGCTTGCTGCAGACTTCACAAACGAAGTGAAGGGAATTTTCGTCTATGACAAGGGACACCTTTCTGACTGGATTTTATCCAAACTTATCCAGAGACTTTTCCTGGATAAACCGCATCCTTTCATTGAATCTATGCAGAAGCCTAAGAAATCGATTTTCCAGGGTTATGCAATCGAGTATAGTTATTATCTGAAGCAGAGGGTAAGATCCTTCTCATACGCAATGGCAAAAAGCGATAAGATTGATGTCCAGAAACTTGAGGCAAAACTCGTATTCCCTGAGCTTGCAGATGACAGCCATGTGCAGTCACAGACTGTTCTTCTAGAGGATATGGCAGAGAGTGTGGGTATTCCTCCCGAAACTTTGGAATCTTCTATGCCGCTCCCGCCTACCCTGCATTCGGTGAGGTTATGGAACAGCATAGCCGAGAACGAGCAATGGCTCGAGATAATGGCGTCGCTCAACCTGATGGATCTGGTTTATTCCCCAATGCTTTTAAAGGCAGGTGCCAAGTTACCTTACTTCTCTCCCTCTGTGCTGGAGAATGAGTGGATCCCGGACGAAGTAAAGACGTTCCTGTCTCATTCGGTGGAATATCTGGCGCCGATAGCCGAACAGGCCCTTGCACTCTCTACAAAGTATGCCGAAGAGCTTGGCCAGAGCGAGGATCTGCAGTCTGTGTTTCTAAGATCGCTTGAGGCTTTCGATAGGCACCTCCTTGCCCGTGTAACGAGGGCAAAGCAGTTCGAGTCAAAGTAATTATTATTCTGAGTCTCGACGACGAATAGGTTTTTTACAATCTCCGTATTACGTTGTGTGGAAGACCTTTTACATAAGACAATTGACCTGGACGATCATAAGATAGAGGTGGAGCTTTACTATAAGCTGAATTTTGACGCAGACAAGAGCTGCGGTTACATCAAGGTCTTCAATAACGCCAGCCAGCGGGAAGACGAGAAGTTTGAAGTTTATATGGAACTCCTTGAATGCGGTTTGGATTCAAAAGCTGTCACAAAAAAGATGGATTCAGTTCTTGCCGAAATCAAGAGCGGAAAACTGGACGTTATATTCTAGTCCTTAAGTGAAACAGATATTGTAACAGGATCTCCATCCTTGAGATCATACTTTTCTCTCAGGTATTCTGTGGAAATGACCTCGAGGACATCTGTGTGTACTGTTCTCTCCGGCATTATAACGGCACATCCTGTCTGGAAAATAGTCGCCCTGAATGCCTTGACAGGACCAAATGTCCTCCCGTCTGCCTCGAAGCCGCTAATCTTAATCCCTCCGGCTGCGCGAAGCCTGGCATAGTGGCTCTGGTATTCTGCATCGACAACGATATTAAGGGTTCCAAAGTAAGGCACGAAATCCAGCTTTTCCTTGAACTGAGCGACGTACTTTTCCCTGGAGATGTAATACCTGCCCTCGCCGAGACCGCTCTTCACCCTTCCTCGTATCTGCAATGACTGCTCTCCATCAAGTATCTCCAGAAGATCGTTGAGCTCCGTGTAAAGAACGCCAAGCCCTTTCTCTGTCAAGTAAATATGCTGGCCGTCAGATTTGAGCTGCCTCTCAATATAGCCCTCCTTCAGAAGAGAATTGATATAGCTTGAGCCTGACTGCTGGCTCATGCCAAGACGTTCTGCAAGTTTTGTTGATGAAATCTTGGCAAACCCTCTCTCGTTTGATGCTTTTTTGATTTCCTTGAGCACCTCGTATGTTCTTGATTTGGATTTCATTTATTTCTACCCGATTAACCTGCCCTGCCTGAGGGAATACGTTCTTATCATTATATTTTTCAGGCTCCTGGCCAGTGTCCGGTCGTTTGTCAGGACAGCAGCAGAATGGCTAACGGCCGCGTTCCTTATGCAATCATCGCCAGATCCGCTTGATTCGAGTGACTCAAACCTTTCCGACAGTGCCAGTGCAATACTGGCAAGGCGCATTGAGTTTGTCAATCCTTTCAATTCATTCCTGACGCAATCCAGGATGACAGGCGTATATGGCAGAGGCATGGACTGTACTGCCTTCATAAGGTCAACGTTTCTTTCAGCCGCATAAATTATGACGTTTGTATCGATAATAAGATAATTGTACTTGCGGCCAGACATCAGTCTTCTTTCACTTTCTCTGCTATTGCTGTGCCTTTCCTAATCCTCTTGACCACTACCTTGAGCGTTTCGCCCTTCTTGGCACCTGGCACTATAATAGTAAATCCACGGAAATTGCCCCTGCCTTCCCCTGAAGGGCCGATTTCATTTACTGTTATGCTGTATGTTTTCCCTTCCTCGAGCGTTGATTCGTTCTGATTGATATCCTTGGTCATTTTTAGGGCATGCTGCGCCCCGCAGGCCTTGCATTCGAGAACATCAACTCGTCCAACCCTCTTGATCTCTGTGTCAGGCGAGCCGCATTCGTAGCACTCCACATATATCTGCAGGAATTGCTCAAGTTTCTTCCTTATTGTTTCCTGGTCAACCTTCTTGTTGATTATGAGCCTGGGTGGGTCCATGGAGATTCCTATACCCAGCTCTCGTGTCAAGAACTTTATGAATATCTTTGGATCCCGGTTGAGCATCTCTATCACAGAGGCAAAATTCCTGATTATAGTGACTTTGCCTTCATATATGATGTCAGGTTCTGGAATCTTGAGTCTTCTCTGGCTTCTTATTGATGTTGAGAATGTACCTTCTGCCTTGTCAAGTAATTTTGAATATATATCTTCACCCATAATATGATCTCTCCCTTTATGTATACTACATCATACTGCACATTATAGGTTTAGCGCTTTTTGACTCACACATATCCGGTATGTTACTACATTAGGCTGTCCATAGACCTCTACTCTGTATAAAAAGGAAGACAAATCCAGAGTAATTTTAACCGGAATCTGGCTTATTATAGAATATCTATTATTTTAACCTCCATTGTACGTGAAGTGTCATGTCATTTTTTTTAAAGTTGTCATTTCGAATGCTTGCATAACCCGTAATATTCTAATTTTTGGAAACTAGTGATGTATGACATTCTTGTAAGTATGTATGGCAGATGTATGGCAACTTGCAAAATGTTTATATACATCCAATATAATTACATGACAATTCATATGGACCAAGATGAGAAGATAACAATAAGGATATCAAAGGAGTCTCTCGCAGAGATAGATGAGTTTCTAGAGAGTCGCCAGGATCTGGGCACCAGATCAGAATTTATCAGAAGCGCATGTCTTAGATACATACAACAGTCAAGAATGGGACAGGACAGCAAGAATGGCAAAGTGTGCGTGAAACTTCGCGGACTTTCTGAAAAGTGGCTTGAAAAATCTGTCTCAATGGGATTATACAGCGATCTCGAGGATGCAGTTTCTTCAATAATCACTGAATTTGAGAGTGATGGTTCATTTGCGAGGGTTATAGAGCGCAAGTTGGAAAAGTTCAGGGAGGCCGAGCATGTCTTTGACAAGTACGAAAGTATAGTCAATGATGACAGGAAGAGCTTCCAGATAAGGGAATACAAAAAAGAATGAGAGGTGTTTGAGAAAATGGAAAGAAGTGAAACGGAAATGATGGACCCGAAGTATATTCGGGACAGGATAGTAGGAGTTGTACAGGAGTATTTCGAAGAAAGGGACGACACAACATTTGTCTCTTTTGGAAAAGCGGGCGCAAGGGTATTGAAGAAAGTTCTACCGTTCGAGACAGGAAAGATCAATTTCCACTCAGTGGTTTTGAGCGATGCACAGCCAAAGCCAGTCAAGGAGAAGAGAAGATGGTTTCGCAGGGCATCATACTTCGAAGTAGATCTCGACGAGGGCAGGTCTGGAATATCCAAGTCGGCTGGAAATGGGCTGGCTCTTGAAAGCGTCTATTACAAGATCAATACAATAAAGGTAGGCGGAACGCAATTCGTGTCTTCACCACACCTTCTGGCTGAGCAGATACTGAGCAACATGGACAAGTCGTCAGGTTTCATCCTTGTAACAGGATTCGGAGGAAACTTCGGACAGACAATGCACGTCGAGTTTGCGAAACTGCTGAAGAAGAGGGGAATTCCTCACATGAGTGTTGTGATCAAACCCCAGAAGACTCAGAAACAGCAGAGGTTCCAAGCTGATAAGGCCATTATCGAGCTTATGAGCCATGACTCAAATGTCAAGGTCTATGATAACGAGCTCCTTCTTGGCAAGGAAATGCGTTTAGATCCGATGGCGTCATTCATGGCGATGGACAGGGTTAATGACGTTATCTGCAGGGACCTGAAGACATATGGAGCTATTTTGAGCGAGATAGCTTCAGAAATGAAAAATCCATTTATCTAATTTTTTTAATTAGAGTGAGGAAAGTACCTCACTCTCAAACATCTCCCTATCACAATAAATACATTCTAATGCCAGTGGTTTCCTGCTTTTTACAAAGAATTCCGGTTTTATCGGTTCTTTTGTGTTTGATATGCAGTTGAGGTTCGAGCATTTTATTATTCCAACAACCCTGTCCTCCAGGGAAACGCTGAACTTTTCCACGACATCGTAATCGCGTATTATGCTTATCGAGGCGTCAGGGGCTATCAGGGCGATCCTGTCCAGTTCTGGTCTTTCGAGCGACCTCTGCTCTATCTTGACAACATCCTTGAAACCGAGCCGCTTGCTTGGCACGTACATGCCGACGCTTACCGTCAGATGCTCCTTGCCTGTTATGTTCAGAATCGAGAGGACCTTCAGGGACATTCCTGCCTTCACGTGATCAATGACAGTGCCGTCCCGAATCTTGGATATTAGAAGCGTTTTATCCATCAGAGATCACCTCCAAGAAGAAGCGATATAAGAGCCATTCTTACCGGAACCCCATAGAATGCCTGCCTGAAATATTTCGCCTGAGGAAGGGTATCCACCTCTGGTTTAATCTCGTCCACCCTCGGGAGAGGATGCATTATTATGGAATCCTTCTTCATTGTTGAAACGGTAGCGTTGTCGATTGAATAAGAACCTATGAGCTTCTGGTACTCTTCAGTGTCGGGAAACCTTTCCTTCTGTATCCTTGTAACATATAGAACGTCAGTATCCCGTATGACCCTGGAAAGATCGTCAAACTCAGTTATGTCGATCTTATCCTTGACAGCTGATATCACATGATGCGGAATCCTGAGGCTTGGAGGGGAGACCAGGTGCACTGTTGCATCAAGCCTTGCAAGCGCAAGAAGGAGCGAATGGACCGTTCTCCCATACTTCAGGTCCCCGACAAGCGTAATATCAAGATTGTCAAGCCGCCCCACCTCCTTCTTTATTGTGAACAGGTCAAGAAGGGTCTGGGTTGGATGCTGGCCAGACCCGTCGCCAGCATTCACAATGGGTCGGGCAGTGAACTTGGATGCAAGCCTGGCAGCTCCCTCAAGCGGATGCCGTATTACTATAATGTCCGAGTACGATTCGGCCATCCTTACAGTGTCTGCGAGGGTCTCTCCTTTAGAGACGGATGAGGACTTGACATCAGAAAATCCTATCACACCACCGCCGAGGCGGTTCATTGCACTCTCGAATGACAGCCGCGTTCTTGTGCTGGGCTCGAAGAAGAGCGTAGCCATTATTTTCCCAGACATTGAAGTCAGTCGCTTCTGGGATTCAAGTGCAGAAAGCATTCTCTCGGTCAGGTCAAAAATTTCAATCATCTCGTCCTCAGAAATGTCGTCTATGGACGCGATACTCCGATTTTTAATCATCAGAAAAAAACATATCACTGGGAGGTAATTAATGATTTCACTGACATCCCAGTATAGGTAAAGAAATTGCCTGGACGGTCAAGTGACAATTAAATATGCTTATCAAATAGGGAGATGTGAAGAATAATTCCGCTGTATCGGGATTTCATAAGCTCAGCACAGCTGAACGCTTATCGCTTCTCAGAAGCCTCCTGGATCTTTCAGAAGAGGAGATCAAGCATATTTCATCCTCGGGTGCAATAGCGCTTGACAAGGTAGACAGGTTGATTGAAAATGTCATAGGAGTTGCAGAGATCCCATTAGGAGTTGCGACTTATTTCCTCGTAAATGGCAAGGACTACATGATACCTATGGCAATCGAGGAGGCGTCGGTAGTGGCAGCTTGTTCCAATGGAGCGAAGGTGGCAAGACTCTCCGGCGGATTCACTGGCTACTCCACAGATCCGGTAATGATTGGGCAGATTCAGATCCTGGACCTCGATGCACCTGAAGAAGCCGTTATCCGCATTATGCGCAATAAGGACATAATACTTAAAACAGCCAACGAAAAAAGCAAGACGCTGAGAGAGAGCGGTGCAGGTGCGAAGGATCTGGAGTGCAGGATAATTGGATCCGAGAACCGGATGCTTATCGTGCACCTCCTCGTCGATGTTATGGATGCTATGGGCGCAAATATCGTCAATACAATGTGCGAACATATATCTCCAATGCTGCAGGAAATAACAGGTGGACGGATCAATCTGAGGATACTGAGCAACCTTAGCATTCACAGGAGATCATATGCTTCAGCTGTGTTCAAGAAAGAAGCTATTGGCGGCGAGAATGGGGTCGACAGGATTCTCGAGGCATACAGGTTTGCTGAGCTCGACATGTACAGGGCAGCAACACACAATAAAGGCATCATGAACGGTGTGGATGCAGTTCTCCTCGCAACCATGAATGACTGGCGGGCAGTTGAAGCAGGAGCGCATGCTTTCGCTTCTATCGGTGGCTATCATTCGCTGACCAAGTACTCAAAGAACAGCAATGGCGATCTTGTTGGAAGCATCGAGCTTCCTTTGGCTGTCGGTATTCTCGGCGGATCAACAAGCGTGTCCCCGAAGGCAACAGTGGCCAAGAAGATTCTTGACATAAAGAGCGCCGGTGAGTTCGGCTATGTGCTTGCTGCGGTCGGACTTGCGCAGAACTTTTCCGCCATAAGGGCGCTTGCGAATGAAGGTATACAGAAAGGACACATGAAACTCCATGCAAGGAATATCGCTATAAGCGCTGGCTCCCCCGACAGCCTAATTGAAAGCGTCGTCGAAGAGATGGTGAAATCTGGCGACATATCGCCGTCTAATGCAAAGCGCATTCTTGCATCAATGGAAAAAAGTAATAAATAGCTTCCAACGATGATCGCCGGCCAGATGACCGACATAAAGGAAGCAATGGAAGCTGGTCTTGCCCTGCTTGATAAGGGCAAGAATCTTGACGCTCTGAGAGAGCTTTCAAAGCTTGAACCGGAGTTTGAGGGTAAGAGCACAGATGAAGCAGCCGATCTATATACAGCGATTTCACAGGCATATTATGGGATGAACCCAAAGACTGACGAGAATTCTCTTCCATACGCGGACAAGGCTTTCGAGATTCACAAGAAGAACAATTCAAAAGAAGCAATGATGAATGATCTACTGTATTCAGCATTCGTGGAAATGGACTGCAACAAGTCAGCCGAGGCTGAGAAGCGCCTGGATTCGGCGATCAAGATAGCTGAGGATCTAAAGGATAATGAAGCATACGTTGAGTTACTGACCACAAAGGCAGATCTGCTTTCCGGGCAGAAGAGGAGAAGGAAAGAGGCTGTCGATATCTACTCGCATGCAGCGGAGCAGGCTAAGAAAAATGGCAACATGGGTACGTACTTCGAAGCCTCAGTTGGTCTCCTTACAATGAAAAGGGAGGAATCCGATCCTTCCAAGGTGCTTGAGGATGCCATGAAGCTGATAGATGAAGCAGAGAAATTTGCTTTGAGCATTAAGGCAAAGAAGGACAGGAAGAGCTTCCTCGATGACGTATCCGCAGTCTATGATCTTGCTTCGGACTTGGCAATGGAAATGGAAAATGTGGACGAGGCAATGCAGATTGCCGGAAGAATGTCCAAGATTCTCTCTAAATGATTTCTTTTACGAATTCTGATACGTCTATTCCTGCATCTGTCAGGACAGCAAGAAGAGCAGTCTCGAAATCCATGTAACTCATTCCATGCAGGAAATCGCCCGCCATCTTGATTGCTTCCTTCTTGGACACCTTCCCAGTTGAGGCTGCATAGTCAAGAAGACGGTCAGATAAAGGCCTGTCCATATCAGCGGAGAATAGATCCTGCACAGAGACGGAAAAATCAAGCGGAACCGAGATTCCAGAAACTGTAAAGTTTGGAACAAGGCGGCCTTCTTTTTCGGTCAAAAGACCTTCCTTCAAGCTTTCGTCGCATAGCCTTTCAACCTCCTCAGTGGAAAGAAGGTGCCGCTTGAACGCAATCTCCTTCACCATCTCCGCTTTCGTGAGGGAGTCGGCACCGCGTCGACCGGAAATTGCGATTGCTATGAGGCGCCTGGCCATCTCCTTGTTCATATGAGATCAGAACTTGGAGAGTTCTTTTTCAATTTCGGCATAGTTGGGTTCAACGCCCGGGTTTTCAGATATCCATTTGTATTTGACTATACCGTTCTGATCAAGAATGAAAACAGATCTCTTTGAAGCTGTCAGACCGGGGACGTTGACGAAATCATGATGAAGTGAATCATACTTCTTTGATACTTCCCTCGTTGCGTCACTCAACAGATCAAAGTTGAGGTTGTTCTCCTTTGCGAACTGTGCAAGCGAGAAGGGCTGATCAACGCTTATGCCGACAACTTTTGCCTTGAGGTTGTTGAATTTAGACATTGAATCCCTGAATGTGCACATTTCCTTTGTGCATACGCCGGTGAAAGCACCGGGGAAAAACAGGAGTACGGTCTTGTTTCCTTTGTAGTCGGCAAGTGTCTTGTGCTTTAGGTTCGAGTCTATCAGTTTAAAGTCAGGTGCTTTTGAGTTCAGTTCTACCATTATTATCAAGCAGTAATGACATAAAAATATAAAAGTTTGATATAACCATCTGTGAAAGCTGTATCTCTTTTATCAGGTGGCAAGGATTCGTTTCTCTCGGCAGTTATTGCCATGGAAAACGGTATGGACATTGAATATGCCCTCATCGTAAAGCCAGAAAAAGACAGCCCGATGTTCCATGTGCCAAATATCGGAAACGCAGTTCTCACCGCAAGGCTTCTTGGCCTTAAGGTTCATGAAATAGACGAAAGCGAGTTTGATTCATATTTCTCCACCATGCGTAGTGACGGGATAGAGGCAATAGTCTCAGGGGCAACTGCATCGGATTACCAGCATTCCAGGATCGAGCGACTGTGCACGCTGGAAAGGATGTTATCCTTCTCGCCCTTGTGGCGCCTCAATCCCTATCTTGTCCTTGAGGAACTGTTGCTTCGGAATATCAATGCGATAATAGTATCAGTTTCGGCCGAAGGGCTTGACGAGACCTATCTTGGAAGAAGCGTTGATAAAGATTTTATTTCCGATATTTCCAGGGTGGAGGAAAAATATAGGGTGAACCCTCTTGGCGAAGGGGGAGAATATGAATCCTTTGTTACTGGAATGCACGGTTATGGAAACATAAAAATAATGAATGCAAAAAAGGTCTGGAGCGGAAGCAGCGGATACCTGGAACTCAAATGTTCTTTTGAAAGCTCATAGTTTGAGGCGCTCTACTTCTATTGCATCCCAGGTCGGATATTCCTCGACTTCATAGAAGCTGTAATCGAGAAGCTTCTTCAGTTCCGGTATGATCCATGTAGGGATCTCGACCCTCTTTTTCTTGTCGTTGACAAAAAACATTTCCTCTGGGACGCCTACGGATTTAAGGTTTTCTACTACTGCCTGCAGATCCTTGTTGTCAACTATGCCTTTCAGTATGGTGCCATCATTAGTCACTATATCGATCCTTCTTGCGATGTTGGAGGCGCGGCGTTTCAACCTGTTCTTCAACTGAACGCCGTCCTTGAAGGCTGCCGAGCAGTAATGCACAGTATGATTGGGATACTGCCTTACCATTTTCAGGGCAAGCTCCCTGCTCCCTTTGGCTCCGGATTCGTAATCATTCTTTATTGTGTAGTTCCTGCCAAGCAGGTTTCGGAAGTTCGTTTCCGAGAATTCCAGTTCGTTCAGGTTTATGAAATCAAGATCCATCCGCTCGCTGAATTCAATGAGTGCTTTCATGTCCTCTTCCCTGCCCGGAAGGGATGGAACCTCTATCCCGACGGAAAGACCATTATCTCTTGCCCATTTTATGCGTTGCTTGAAAATGGAACGATCCATGTACTTCCATATCTCCTCCGGGGGATGGAAACGGATTTCGTCGAGGCCAGCCGCTGCAACGGAGTCAATGGCCTCCTTTGACCCGCTTATTGTGTAAAGATGAATGTGATGACGCGGGCCGAATTCAGCTTTAAGCATCCGGATATAGTCGGACGTTCTTTCATAGAACTTAAGAGGATCGCCGCCAGTGATACCGGTGCCGGTTGCGTTAATCATGTTAGCTTCAAGGATGGCGTCTCTCATATCCCTTATCGGCATCTCGTCTGCAAACATTACGTCAAGCATCTTCTTCTCTGACGAAATAGGACAGTAGAAGCACTTTGCATCACAGATGCCCGAAACAAAAAGAACCATTTTGCCCCCTTTTGCACAAAGGATGCAACCTTCGGGTAATTTTCCCGTATAAGCCGAGCCGCCACCTAGTCTTTTCAACTTTGGTGCATTTTAAATATTGATTTAACCCTTTCCTAGCTCAAATCGCAATATATCTGTCAAAGAATCAGAGGGTCTGCTGGGGAGAACGGTTAGAATCCTTGGAGTAACGCTTAAGGTTAAATGCTTCGTAGAGAATGCGTACCATAACATCATCAGGAATCTTGAATGTGCTGTCGGGCTCTATCATTATGCTGTTCGGTGGAACCGCAACACCGGCAGCACCAAGCTTTTCGATGTACTTTATCCTGTCAGGTGGAACGACCTTCTGGTACTTTCTGGGTGATATCAGGCCGCAGCGCTCGATCTCGCGCAGGAATATGGGCCTGTTGAACAATGTGCTGAGGATACCGAGCGCAATCTCCGGCGCCTTGTCCTCGTCTATTGAGGGTGCTACCCTGCCAACGATGTTGTAAATGTCGGATGTGGTTTTAGTGCTCAGCGAGTAGAGCTTGGAAGGCTTCACCTCCTGTTCCTCTAGGATCTCGAGATCCTTCATTGCCCTGAGATATCCCGTCAGGATCAGGCGATGCACCTCGATCCCCTGGTCCCGGAGAGCGTTATGTATGCCGGATATGGTGCAATCCTTGGCCGCAAGTATCTG
>JBMFWM010000004.1:0-50863 GCA_049965275.1 Thermoplasmata archaeon
CTGCCCGGATTTGGACCGGGGTCGCCAACTCCCGAAGCTGGTAGGATACCAAACTACCCCACAGACCCAGATTACAGGCTATTTTTAGACTGGATATAATGTTTTCAATCTTCAATGCGCTCGATACACTTGTTCTGTAGGATCATAGCGAAAAGGCAATTTGTTCCTATTTTTGAAAACAGATCAATAATTAATATCTCTACGTCATGCATATAAAATGATCAATTTAGTGACTGCAACCAAAAAAGTGAGCGTGGAAGGCCAACCTATCCGAGTGGATCTGGCATGGGACCTTTTCCTCCCAGGTTCCGAGGGCGATTTGCCTGGAGAGAAGGTTCAGGACATTGATATGCTTAAGAACTGGCTATGGCGCCAGTTGGGAAGAAAGTTAGGTTATTTGAAGAATGATAAGAGTGTTCCAGTCACAGTTTTGTTGCCTACCTTTACTAAGGCGGCGCTTGATTTCGTTGTTCGAACGTGTTCTTTCTGGTCAGATGAGATATATATGTTACCT
Organism: Thermoplasmata archaeon; assembly: GCA_049965275.1. Lineage (GTDB taxonomy): Archaea > Thermoplasmatota > Thermoplasmata > Thermoplasmatales > Thermoplasmataceae > UBA582. The sequence goes on from JBMFWM010000004.1 coordinate 515, forward strand.
GAACCTAAAGCAACTGCAAGAAAGAACCTTTGGACTGCACCTGTTGTGAATGTCTTTGACATTCCTGGAAAAATCGATTCATTATCGAAGCTCACTTCATTGCATCATAGAAAGTTTCACTCTTTACTGTCACCAATACTTGGCTCTGCAAAAACCAATATCAGAACATATCTGATACCGCCTGGAATGACGTTTGCAAGGTACCATAGTCACACATCCAGGGAGGAATTCTACTTGGTTTTAGAGGGCAAAGGCAGCGTGAGAATAGGCGCACACAAGCTGGAAGTCAAGAAAGGAGATCTTATTTCGAAACCGACCGGACCGGATCTTTCCACACAGTTCCTAGCAGATCTAGGCAAGGATCTTAGAATCCTGGATGTGGAGGTCTGGCCGGATTTGGACAAGAGATCGAAGGATCTTGTACATTATCCGGATCACGGAGAGCTTGACCTATTCGGTGAAGGCTGGAACATAATAATTCCTGATGAGGCCATTCAGGGCGTAGAAGACAGCATGAAGAACTACGAAGTCGGTTACTTCAGGCACATTGACGGATCATGGGAGCCGCGGGAAGTACCTGGATTCCCAAAGAGGAAAAAGGAAAAGATTTCCAGAAAAAAAGAGAAATAAGCGGATCTAGTTTTTTTTCGATCCACTTGTGAGATCTGCCCCTGATGTTGCTTTAAAGGATAATTGGATGTTTTGCAGGATGCTTTAGAAGTTTTTCATAAAAGATATGAACCTATCCTCACTTACTATCTAATATGACCTTAAATCTTGAAGATTATCTCCTGGTAATGTGGGAGTTCAGGGAGTCTTTCACAAAGGTTAGTGAAGTTGACATATCGAAGAGGCTCAAGATCAGTGCACCCACTGTTACTGAATACATCAGCAAGATGGAGCAGATGGGTCTGGTGAAGAGGGCTTCAAGGGAGGTAACGTTTACAACATCAGGTGTAAAGTTCACAGTTCCCATAGTCAGGGCACATCGCATAGCCGAAGTTTTTGCCCAGAAGATTCTGGAAGTGCCATGGGAAGAAGCCCACAAGGCAGTGATGGATCTGGAGCATCTTTTCTCCGGTTCATATGGCGATAATCTCTTCAAACATCTGGGATATCCGGAAACTTGCCCGCATGGAAATCCTACCGCAGTCACCACGAAAGATAACTCCACGAATCCCATGCTCCTTGACGAAGGCACATACGTGTTCGGAAAAGTCGTTTTTGAGGATTACGATATGCTGAGAAAGCTTTCTTCTGTATCCATTCTACCGGGAACGTTGGTTAAGCTCACCAAGGATCCTGAGTGCAGGATCGAATCTCAGAATGGAGAAATTACACTGAACGATAGGGAATCAATGATGATTCGTCTGAAAAAGCAAAAAGTCCGAAATAAATAGAATGGGACAGATTTCTGCCTTGAAAGCAGAAATATTTCCAGTTAAAGCTCCCTGCCTGCCCTCTGCTGATCCTCCGCCCTCTGATCATACGGATATGTTACTTCAAGCCTGCTTGCCTGGTTTATGTCATCTATCTGCTTCGCATTAAGGAACCATCCAGTAGCTCCAATATTGTCAGAAAGCTGGTCCAAATTTCTCACGCCAATGATAGGTGAAGTGACTGCCGGATTAGATATAACCCAGTTGAGCGCCACCTGTGCCATGGTCCTGCTTGTTTCCTTTGCTATCTCGCCGAGCTTCGTGATTATATTCTTCGTCCTCTCATTTTCGTATCTCTTATAATAATCTGGAGAGGAAGAATCGCCTACCCTAGTTCCCTTCGGTGCGGATGTTATCGATTCCCTGTACTTTCCGGTCAATATGCCTCCGGCAAGCGGACTCCAGGGCATCACGGCAATGTTTTCCGCCAGAGCCATAGGTAACAGCTCAAACTCTGTCGCCCTGACAAGTATGTTATAGTGGGGCTGAAGACTGACAGGTTCATGCCATCCTCTCTGCCTGCACAGTTGAAGGGCTTTCTCGAACTGCCATGCCCTGAAGTTGCTTATTCCAACATATCGCACGGTGCCATCCTCGACCATCCTGTTAAGTGTTGAAAATGTCTCTTCAAGAGGAGTCAGCGGATCCCAGGCGTGAAGCTGCAGAAGATCAACGTAATCGGTCTTCAGCCTGGTCAGGCTCTCCCTGATTGCCCTGTAGAGATGCTTTCTTGATAAACCAATTCCATTCGCATGATCTGATGTCTTGAACCTTGCCTTGGTTGCAACAAAGACGCTCTCCCTGTCACGGCCTGCTAACCATGTGCCTATGATTTCCTCTGATTTCCCTGATGAATAGACATTCGCAGTATCAATAAAGTTCCCACCGTTGTCTGAAAAGTGTGATAGGATCTTATGGCTCATTTCCTCGTCAGCCTGCCATCCAAAGGTCATTGTCCCAAGGCATAGCTCGCTGACGATTGCTCCCGTCTTACCAAATTTTTTCATTCTCATAAAGTCAGATCTCTTCTTTCATTATACCTTTATCGCCCCGCTATCCGCGTGTGCATTGAAGATAGAGTCATTACTGCATTGCAAGACGTACCTGCAATATCTTAATTTGCACTCTAAAGATTAACATCGCATGATCAAGCTTGACGGGATTTCACTGACAGTTGAAGACGTGGTGAGAGTGGCCATTAACAATGAAGAAGTTGTCATATCCGAATCTGGTAAAGATAACATACTGAGATCAAGGAGCAATCTTCAAAAGCTTGTTTCCTCCGGCAGGACGATATATGGCATCAACACAGGATTCGGCAATCTTATGGACGTCAGGATCCATGACGAAGATCTGTTGAAGCTGCAGGAGAACCTTATCAGGAGCCACTCATCAGGAGTTGGCGATCCACTGCCAATCGGAGAAGTCCGGGCAATGATGCTTATTCGTGCAAACAGCTTGGTAAAGGGTTTTTCAGGTGTAACCATGGATCTGATAGATTCCATTCTTGCATTCCTCAATGCCGGGATGACACCGGTCGTTCCGCGCTACGGGTCGGTTGGAGCATCAGGTGATCTTGCTCCGCTTGCGCACATTGCCCTGTGCATCATGGGAGAGTCTGATGTTTACTACAAAGGTGAAAGAATGAGCACAAGGAAAGCCATGAATATAGCAGGTATCAAGCCGCATACTTTCATGGAGAAGGAGGGTGTTGCATTCATAAATGGTACTTCTTCCATATCGGGTTTGCTTGCTCTGTCAATACATGATGCGAGAGAAGTCCTGAATGTTTCCCTGGCAGCATCCTCGATATCCCTCCAGGCTCTGAAGGGAACTGATAAAGCATTCACTGAATGGGTCATTGCCACAAGATCACATAATGGACAGTCTGCTGTTGCATCGTCAATGCGCAAGCTTCTCTCCGGCTATGAAAGCAATACAGCCAGGGTCCAGGATGCCTATTCTCTGAGATGCATACCGCAGGTCTATGGTGCAGTGCTCGATACAATAGACTATGCGGAGAAAGTCCTGACTATAGAGATAAACGCTGTAACTGATAACCCGATCCTGAACGACGAGGAAGCAGTTTCGGCAGGTAACTTCCATGGAGAACCGGTTGCTCTTGTGGCAGATTTCCTTGCCATAGCCATGACGGATCTTGGGAACATGATGGAGCGCAGAATATTCAGGCTGACAACCAGTTATCTAAGCGGACTGCCTCCTTTCCTGACCAGGGAAAGCGGTTTGAACTCAGGTTTCATGATACCACAATACACAGCAGCAGCCCTGTGCAACATGAACAAGATTCTTTCGCACCCTGCTTCCTCAGATACGATACCGACTTCGGCAGATCAGGAAGATCATGTAAGCATGGGTATGAATGGATCTATCAAGCTTCGCGACGTTGTAAAGAATGTCCGGTATATTGCAGCGATAGAGATGTTGACTGCATGTCAGGCAATTGATTTTTCAGACGCTAAGATATCGGAAACGGCAAAGAAGATGATTTCAATGGTCAGGAAGCACGTATCGCATGCCGAAGTCGACAGGTCATTTAGCCCGGACATCGAAAGGATCAATACACTCATCCAGACAGAAGATTTCTTATCTATGCTTTCGAAAATAATGTCCTGAAACCTGGCATTCCTGAAAGAAAATTCATGCTTTCGGCGATTGAGAACAAAACAATTCCACTGAGGTGGAAGACAGATATGGATCTGAATGCAGATAATGACACAAGGAGAGCATGCACCTGGTCCGGCTTCGAATGTTACTAGTTAATGGCGATCTCTGCTGCTCGCGGTCAGGTGCCAAACATTATGCAGGATTAACCTGATAAGCTACCGGCACATTTACTGTCATGGATATCGAAAAAGCAAGATCCGTTATGCTTTATTTTGGAATGATTTCAATGATTTCTGCCGTGGTCTGGATCTCAGCAGCGATTGCAATAAATCCTTCATTCGATTTCTACACCGGTGCACTGAGCCAGCTTGGTTCACCCGGGGCAAACAGCCCCTGGGTATACAATGTCGGTTTAATGTTCACTTCTGTTTTACTGTTTGTTTTTGCTTGTTCACTTCTTCTATATTCGAAGAACAGAATTGAGTCTGCCGGGAGCTCGTTTCTTATCATCTCATCGCTATTCCTAGCTCTTATTGGAATTTATCATGGTGGTACTTACCCGCATGACTTTGTATCGCTCTGGTTCTTCATACTGGGAGATATCTCAATAATAACCTGGGGAATAGGCCTTATTCTCGATGACAGGAAGTGGTCTGTTTATGTTCTTGTCCTCGCTCTACTTGCATCTACTTTGGGTTTTGGCCTACCATGGCCTTCTAGTGCTGAGCTTGAAACATTCGGAACCGCTGCAATAGGGTTTTGGGCAATACTTATGATCTTACATTTAAGGAAAAATACAGACTATACGGGGTAGACAAGCTTATTGTCTTCTATAGAAAATGATAGAGTAATGTATGTGCTTTTTGAATGAAAATCTAATCAGGATATCTGAATTAAGCATAATTACTGAACTAACGCAAACGTGAGGAAATCAGAGAGTAATCAATTCATGCCTGTAAAGGATAGTTGTTAAGCACGGAGTTTAAAAGGAAAACAATAAAAATCAGTTGCAGGCTTCAAATAAATATATATAATGATGGTTATTGCACCGTTATGCACGAATCATCCACCAAAATTCCAATCAAGAAAGGACAACGCTTTGCGGACGCACTCGGTCGCAAGGACAGCGAGATCGTTGCTGCAAGGTTCAATGGCACACTGTTTGATCTATCCAGGACTTCGCCGTCGGATGGCACATTCGAGGCGGTCAATGTCCACTCTAAAGATGGCATGAGGATTCTCAGGCATTCTGCAGCACACCTTATGGCACAGGCAACCCTCCAGATATATCCGGAAGCACGCCTTAATGCAGGCCCTCCGACAGAGGATGGCTTCTATTACGACATAATGATGGATCCTATTTCTTCCGAGGATCTTGGCAATATTGAAAAGGTCATGAAGAAGTTGGCAGAGGAAAATATACCAATTGTCAGGGAGGAAAAATCTAAGGATGACCTTCTAAAGATGTTCCATGACAATCCTTTCAAGATCGACAAGATAAGAGACAACGTGCCTGATGGTTCCCGATCATCAATATATGTTCAGGGAAACTTCAAGGACTTCTGCACAGGCCCGCATGTCCCATCAACCGGTTACCTGAAAAACGTGAAGCTTCTTTCACTTGCATCGACCAACTATAAAGGCGACGAGAAAAGGGAGAAGCTTATACGCATTTACGGCACCGTATATCCATCAGACAAGGAACTCAAGGATTACCTGAAGATGCGTGAAGAGGCGCTGAAGCGTGATCACCGCAAAGTAGGTCAGGAAATGGATCTTTTCGTCTTCAGTGCAGAAAGGGCGCCCGGGTTTCCACTTTACACTCCAAATGGGACCATAATAAAGAATGAGCTCATCGCTTTCATGCATGAACTGAACGCCAGGAACGGCTGGCAGGATGTCTCCACTCCTCACATCTTCACAGATACAATGTGGAAGCAGTCCGGGCATTACGCGAAGTACAAGGATAACATGTACACATTTGAGTTCAAGGATGGAACTGGATATGCTGTCAAGCCCATGAACTGCCCCGGTCATATAACTATTTTTGAACGCGAACCGCACAGCTACAGGGATTTGCCTGTAAAGTATTCAGAGCCGGGACAGGTATACAGGTACGAGAAGTCTGGCGAAGTCGGAGGCCTCACCAGGCCAAGGACTTTCACAATTGACGATGGTCATGGTTTCATGCGCGCAGATCAGCTTGTAGATGAGATAAAGAGCATAATAGATATGACAAGAGAGACCTTCAGGTTACTTGGAGAGAGCAAGCTCGATTTTGAACTGAGCGTGATGGACGAAGATCACCCGGAAAACTACCTTATCGAATACGTCTGCCAGAAATGCGGCACCATTTTCCATGCAAGGAAGGTCGCCGGAGAGGGAGAACTTGAGTGTCCCAGCTGCGGATCGGATGAGATCAGCCCGGATCTTTCTAAATGGAAGGAGGCAACAGAAAGCCTCCGTACAGCCCTGAAGGAATCGGGCATCGCATACGATGAGCTGAAGGGGGAAGCGGCATTCTACGGTCCCAAGATTGACGTTCACGTAGCTGATGCCATTGGCAGGAAATGGCAGTGCTCCACAATCCAGGTTGACTTCATGATGCCAATCAACTTCAACCTCCAGTACGTAAACCAGGCGGGAAAGAAGGAAAACCTTGTCATGCTTCACAGGGCGGTCTTCGGCAGCTACGAGAGATTCATGGCAATCCTCATTGAAAATTTTGCTGGCAACCTGCCCACATGGATCTCGCCAATGCAGGTTTTCATAGCTCCCGTTTCGGAGAAGTATCTGGAATACAGTGAAAAGGTTCTTGCCGACATGCTTAAAGGAGGCATAAGAGCGCATCTCGACAGGGGAACCGAAACGCTGAACAAGAAGCTGAAGATGGTAAGAAGCAAGCGTCCATCCTACATTATAGTCTTAGGGGAAAGGGAGCTTGAATCCGGTAAGATTAGCGTTCGAAATAGGGAGAACGAGCAGAAAGAGATGACTGTTCCAGAATTTATGGATGCAATCAGCAGGGAAATAAATGACAGATTGCCAGTCCAGTCTATCTGAGTAGGATCATCCAGGTGATGAGGCAGGTGTTCCGGCCTTCACCTTTCTTATCTCCTCGGTGAGCTTCGGCAGTGCCTTCGATGCATCCGCATTTATGAAGTAGTCTGAAAATTTAACGATAGGTGCCTCAGGGTCTGTGTTGATCGAGATAATGGTCTCGCTCGCCTTCATGCCGACGATGTGCTGTATCTTTCCCGATATCCCTGCGGCAATGTACAGCTTCGCCCTCACGGTCTGACCGGTCTGGCCAACCTGGTGCTCATACGGAATCCATCCAAGGTCAACGACGGGCCTAGATGCTCCCACCTGTCCACCAAGCGAATCCGCGAGATCCTTCACAAGCTTGAATCCCGATGCGTTCCCCAATCCAAGTCCTCCGGACACGATGATCTTTGCAGATGTGAGATCAAGCCGCTCCTTCTGCTTGAATTCAACTGTTTTATGCTCTCCGGCATATTTTGCCATCTTCACTTTCTTGATTGTGACTTCGCATTTGTGGTCCTCGACCTTCTCAGGCATCTTGTAGCTTCCCGGTCTGGATGTGATCATCTGCGGCCTGTGCCTCTTGCATAGTATCTGGTCGATTGTCTTGTCACCGAACGATGGTCTCCATGCTATGAGCAGGCGGTTAGGCACATCCACATCGAGTTCAATGCAGTCTGCTGCCACGCCAGTTCTGGTCCTGATGGCAATCCTGGAGACAAGATCCCTGCCCTCCCTGCTTCCTGATATAAGGAATATGTTCGGCTTGTACTGTTCCACAAAGGATGTTATGAACTCCGTGTATGCGACGCTTGAGAATCCGCTGAAATCGGTTACCTCGGCACCAAGGAACACATCGCAGCCATGTGATTCGGCCTCGGCAACTATCTCCTTCAGGTTCTTTCCCACCGCAACGCCAACGGCCTTCTCATTGAGTTTATGTGCAAGCTCTTCCGCCTTGCCGAGCATCTCCAGGGAACCTCTAGTCAGTTTCCCGTTCTTGTGCTCCAGGTACACGAAAACATCATGGTATTCCTCCGGATGCTCCGGCACCACACAGTTGATCAGTTCCACCATCATGCATCATCTCCGATCTTTATTATTCCCTTTTTCACGAGTTCATCGACAAGCGCCGGGATTTCCTCCAACTTGACTGGTTTTGATTCCCTCTTCCTCTCCTCAGGTATCTTGAGGGCACCTACAAGCGTTGGCGACCCTTTAATGCCGACCCAGTCTGGCGGAAGGCTAAGTGTGTCATGATCCCATTTCTCGATACCTTTCTTGATTGCATCGACCTTCAGCCTTAGCTTCGATCTCCTTGGCAGGTTTGAGTTTATCAGCACTGTAACGAGAGCGGGCGGTTTTGTGCTCACTACCTCAATCCCGTCTTCGAGCTCTCTTTCCGCTATAAGCATACCAGATTCAATCCTCGAATCTACTGTATATGTGACCTGATCTATTCCCAGAAATTCTGCGACGCCGGGTCCGACATGTCCCGTGCCTGAATCGGTTGTGCTCTCCCCTGCAAATATGATATCAAAGTCACCGATCTTCTTTACGGCTGCGGCAAGTGTCAGCGAGGTTGCATATGTATCTGCTGCGGCAAAGACCCTGTCTGTGATCAGAATGCCGCGATCAGCGCCCCTTCCCATGCATTCAATGATTGCGCTCTCTGCCTGGGGAGGACCCATTGATATGACGGTGATCTCGCCACCCTCCTTTTCCTTTATCTTCAGTGCGGCCTCGAGTGCATTTTCATCCGAAGGGTTTATGATTCCCCTTGCCTGGGACCTGTTCAGCGTGTACTTTACCGGATCTATGAATATCTCTTCTGCATCCGGCACCTGCTTCATCATAACAATCATTTTCAGCGCCACGATATCACCCGTACTTGTACTTGACTCCATGGCCACCCTTCGGGTTAGACCATGCCACAGAACCGTGTGAGCAAGCAAAGAAGCACGTTCCGCATTCCACGCAATCCTCGTACTTGAAATTCAGCTTACCCTCGATCAGGGTATAGCAGCTTGCAGGACATGCGAAAGTGCAGAAGTGATCCGGACAGACAGCGCAAATGTCCGGTTTCACGGTGATGTGCTCGTACCCCTTATCCGTCTTATAATTCAACAGTGACAGTTTTTCCTCAATTTGCATTGTACTTACATCCTCCTTGCAGCCCGGTATGCTTCCAGTATGAGCTGCGATTTTGTCATTCCAGATCCTGCCGTTGATTCAAGCAGGATTTCATAGAGATGCCTCTTTGGCTGGCCAGTCTCGTAAAAGAGATCGAAGAAGATGTTCTCCGCTATTTTCGGGACAGCCTTATGCATCAGGTTGCTCCATGTAACTCCCTCTATGCCCTTGAATGTCTTCATATCTTCAAGCACGTACTTCGATGCTAGTTTTTCGTCATAGGATTTCAGGGAATCAGCCGAATAGTTGTTTCTTGACTTGGCTGCAATAGCAGTTTCGGCAGCTGCTATTCCTGAGGTGATGGCATAATTCATCCCCTGGATGACCAGTCCGTTGCTGAATGAAAGACTTGCGGAATCCCCTGCAATCATGTATCCATCTCCACTCAGCCTCGGCACCGATCGTATGCCCCCTTCGCACACTAGATGCGCACTGTACTCCTCAACCTTCCCGCCCTCAATATAAGGTGCTATGAACGGGTGAGTTACGAACTGTTCCATGATGTTGTAAGAGTAGATGCTGTTGTTGGCCCTCAGATCTGCTGAGTTTACAACAGCTCCTATCGAGATAGTATCCTTGTTTGTATACAGGAATCCTCCGGCTTTGACGCCGCCGGGGAGAAAACCCAGGACATATTCTCCTGCGTATCCCTGCGAACCCCTTAGATTGAACCGTTCATTAATTGTTGCTTCCGGAAGCCGTATTACTTCCTTTATACCTATGGCGACATCCCGATCGCCAATCGGCTTCCTCAAACCGGAATCTATTGCGACCCTTGGATTTGCCCCCTCTGCAAGAATAACAACATCTGATGTTATCACGTCGCCATCCTGCTCAACTCCAATGACCTTCTTATCCTTGAATGCCACCTTATCCACTGTAACGCCGGTGACAAGGATCGCGCCTGATGCTTTAGCCTTGTTTGCCAGGTATTGATCAAACTTTGCCCTGAGCACCGAGTAGCCAGTCTTGTTTTTCTCGAATTTTTTTGACCTGAAATCTATTGAGATAAGCGAATCCTCTGTGAGGAGTCCGGTACCTTTTGACAGTACGAATCTCTCCAGTGGTGCATTTTTCTCCCAGTCAGGTATTATCGCCACAAGCTCATTCCCCCACAGTATGCCACCGGAGACGTTCTTGCTTCCCGGTGGATCTGCTCTCTCAACAAGAAGAACGTTAAGACCGGAAGAAGCAAGCTTTATTGCAGATGATGAACCAGCGGGGCCAGCCCCCACAACAATAGCATCAAATTCGCTCATCTCCAGTAAATGGCACCGACGTTAAAAAAGGTTGCAATTATATGTATGCATGCTCAAATAGTGTCTGTGTTCTCTGCTTTGTCTGAGAGATCCAATCCGGGAAAAATTGATTTTGATCTATCCCTATGCCATAGGCGTTGAAAGATCATAATATAATTTACAAAAGGTTGGAGGAATATTTTGGCGATCTTCACTGGTGGCCAGCTGAGACCGACGACGAGATCCTGGTTGGAAGCATCCTGACGCAGAATACTTCATGGAAGAATGTTGAGAAGGCAATTTTAGCGCTTAAGAAGGGCAACCTGTTATCTCTGCCCGCTATCTCCGCTGCGAAGGAGGATGATATCGCTGCAAGGATCAGGAGTTCCGGTTATTACAAGCAGAAGGCATCAAGGATAATCAGAATAGCGACTACCATTGAGCGCAGGTATGGCAGTATCGATTCGATGCAATCCCTCCCTACCGGTGATCTGATAAAGTTCTTCAGCAGCCTTTCAGGAATAGGGCAGGAAACTCTTGACTCCATCCTTCTCTATGTTTTCGGCAGGCCTGTCATGGTGATTGATGCATATACAAGGAGAATAATCTCAAGGTTGGATTATCCAACCCATTTTGGGGATTCTGATATGAAAGAGAGAGCACTGATTGATCTTGAAAATTCAGTCGGTGCCCTGAAAAACTATCACGCCTGCCTGGTGGAACTGGGCAAGAATTTCTGCAGGAAATCTCCGGATTGTCCTAAGTGCCCTTTGAAAAACAAGTGCAATTACGCTATGGATTTCAGTTCACCATAACCGATGAGCCGCCATCTGTTTGATATTCTCCTGCCTATGGCAACTCTTGTGCCAACGTTTGCAGCTACCGGATACCTGAGGGTGACATCAATGTCATCCTTTCTTGCCGAATTGACTATCGCAACAGTATTTGCTGTGCCCACTGTGAGCATGAGGCTCTCCTTGCTCTTTATCGGCGTTATGGTCTGTTCCTCTGCAAAACCAACCACTCTTTTGAGGAGGTACGTTTCAACTACCGCATCTGACACCACAGGAGGCGCTTTGCCAACGTTCCCGACAATCCTGCCTGTGAAGGAGTCATTCTTGGTAAGAAATGGATCGAGCTTGGTTCCCACCGCTGCAAGTCCTCCAGGCCTTATCCTGTCAAGGCTACTGGTCCCGGCCCTGAGGCCAGTTATCTCTGTTATCACGTTTTCCCAGGTCTGCTTGTTTCCCCTCGTAATCTGAATGCCGGGTGAGATCTCGATCTCCTGTCCTACCCGGAGCTCGCCTGTAACCAGTGATCCGCCAAGAACACCTCCCACGAGTTTGACCGGGTTAGTTCCTGGCTTGTTGACATCAAAAGACCTTGCAACATACATCATCGGATCCAGGGAAGGATCAAATTTGGGTGAAGGTATCCTCTCCTCGATTGCCTTGAAGAGTGAGTCGATATTGACATTATGATATGCGCTCACGGGTATAATTGGGGCATCCTCTGCTACGCTTCCCTTCAGGAATGCCTTTATTTCGTTGTAATTCTCTATGGCCTTTTCCCTGGTGACAAGATCAATCTTGTTCTGGGCAACCACAATATTTCGGATTCCCATTATCTCGAGTGCTGTCAAGTGTTCTCTGGTCTGTGGTTGCGGACATTTTTCATTGGCAGCGATCACGAGAAGAGCGCCATTCATTATGGATGATCCGGCAAGCATTGTTGCCATCAGTGTTTCATGTCCGGGAGCATCCACTATGGATATTGATCTTGATTCTGTGCATTTTCCAGCTTCTGGAGTCCGGGTATAATAGACTTCGCCATTCTCGTTTGTGCACTTATAAATTGTGACATCGGCATAGCCAAGCTTTATTGAAATGCCCCTCTTGATCTCCTCTGAGTGAGTGTCAGTTTTAGTGCCTGTCAGGGCCTGTGTCAGTGTGCTCTTGCCATGATCAACATGGCCGACCATCCCTATGTTAACACTTGGTTGAGAATCCATCAGTTGCTTACCTTGGGTTCTTCCCCTTCAAGGGGGTTTGGCCCGTACTGGATTATCTTCAGATTCAGCTGCGAAATATCGGTCCCGACGATTGCTCCCCGAACAGTTATACGCTTCCTCTTTCCGTCTTTTCCTGCTTTTCCCCTTGTGTATGTTTTGAGGATTCTCTTCTTCCCGGAAAGCTGAAGGTCCGATCTCATTGCAAAACCGTCAACTGAGGTTCCTCCAGTCAATTTCAGCCTGTATCCTGGTAAATTAAAGAATATACCGTCCAGTTCCTCGCCGATCTTTCTTCCTGCCAGCGATCCAAGATTCTCCGGTGTAACATCTCTTTTGTATGTCTTACCGGTCTTTGGATCCGCAATTAATGCTACAGCATTTGCCATTATTTTCACTCCTGTTCAACGTTGGTCTAAGGTGCCCCTTATTTTTCATGAGTTAATAAATAATCTGATACCTGAACCATTTAAACAACTGACCTTATCTTCGGGTTCACTTTAGACCCGCAATATGAGAGGGATGGCACTGCTTCATACTTTTACTTTCCAAAATTGGGTTCACTAAGTTCTGAACTATAAATCACAAATCTTACAGGATTAGAACAGTGGGTATTCCATTTGCTTAAAAGTTTGAGAGAGAATATGCTTGGAATATTATGGGATATGAAAGTTGTTTTATTCCATTGATCATTTCACCTTGTGATTGTTCTTGGAATAGAGGGAACTGCCCACACAGTAGGGTGCGGTATCCTCGAAGACGGAAGGATACTATCAAGCGTATCTTCCACCTATTCGCCTCCTAAAGGGGGCATTCATCCCAGGGAGGCAGCAGTTCACCATGCCGAAAATGTAGTTCCTGTAATACAGGCATCTCTTTCAAAAGCAGGCATTTCAATTGAGGATGTGAACCTGATAGCGTTTTCGATGGGACCAGGTCTCGGACCCTGCCTTAGAGTTGTCGCAACAGCGGCAAGAACCCTTTCGCTCAGGCATAAAATTCCGCTTTTGGGCGTCAATCACCCACTGGGACATATTGAAATCGGAAGGATGCTATCTGGAGCAGACGATCCAGTGATGCTATACGTATCGGGAGGAAATACCCAGGTCATTGCCCACATGCAGGGTCGGTATCGCGTCTTCGGCGAAACAATCGACATTGGCCTGGGGAACATGCTTGATAAGATTGCAAGGGACTTCGGTTATCCTTTTCCAGGCGGCCCAAAAATAGAGGCGCTAGCTGCGTCTGGTAACAAACTTCTGGATCTTCCATATTCAGTTATGGGTATGGATACCTCGTTTTCAGGCATTTATACAGCAGCCAAGAGGTACCGGGAGCTCGGCGAATCTGATCAGGATGTGTGCTACAGCATACAGGAGACAGCATTTGCAATGCTTGTGGAGGTAACAGAAAGAGCCCTTGACTATCTCGGCAAGAGCGAGATACTCCTGGCCGGCGGGGTGGCTAAAAATAGGCGCCTGAGGGAAATGATCACCAGGATGAGCCAGGAGAATGGGTGCACCTCGTACCTGACCGATCCGGAATACTGCATGGACAACGGTGCAATGATAGCAAGAGCCGGCCAGCTGATGTACGAAAGCGGCCAGCGCCAGCAGCTGGAGCAGACCGCGGTGATCCAGAACTACAGGATCGACCAGGTTGAGGCGGGATGGGTCAGGTCAGAGAGCAGGCCTCTGCCCATGCAGGGTGCAGAGGCTATGATTAGAAAAACCAGGTATATTGACAGAGAAGCAATCTCAAAGACCAGGGCCCGGAAGGGTTATCGTGACTCAAGGCTTGATTTGAGGATAAGATCTTCAAGACTGAGAAATGAGGTTTCTATAGCGCTCAGGATGCACGAAATCGGCATAGACACTCCAACCATATATTCAGTCAGGCCAGATTCCTCGAGAATTATCATGCAACGGCTCGAAGGGATCAGCATGAGAGATGCATTGATTTCCATGAATGATCCGCAAACGGTGATGCACAATCTCGGTGAACTCGTGGCGAAGATGCACTCGAACATGATTGCTCATGGCGATCTGACAACCAGCAACATGATTGTCGATCGGAGCGGCAAGATATACTTCATCGATGCAAGCATGGGCAGCTACCCTGCTGAAAAGGAGGGACTTGCACAGGATCTCTTCCTGCTTAAGGAATCACTGGCAAGCATGCATGGGGATCAACCTTCTCTGTGGCACCATTTCCTTGACTCATACAGGGCTAAGATCAAATCCGCAGATGAAGTGCTTTCCAATCTGAAAACGATAGAAGCCAGAAGGAGATATGTATGATCCTGGTGACAAGTAACGAGCATAAATTCGAGGAAATTGCAGCAATGTTCCGTATTGCGGAAATCCCACTTGAATGGAAGCATGTGAAATATGAGGAGATTCAGGAAGATACCACAGAGATGATATCATACCGAAGTTGCGTAGAGGTACGAAAAGAGCTGCATGATGATTTCTTCCTTGAGGATACGGGTCTGTACGTGCCAGCACTCCGTGGATTTCCCGGCCCATATTCATCCTATGTAAATACCACAATAGGCTACGTTGGCCTCCAGCAGCTTGTTGAAGGAAAAGACAGGACGGCGTACTTCAAGACAGTCATTTCGCTGAGCATGAATGGCAGGATCATGCAGTTCGGCGGTGTCCTTAAAGGCGCTATATCATCCGAGGCGAAAGGAGCAACCGGTTTCGGATTTGATCCAGTGTTTGTACCAGAGGGCGATGTCCTGACCCTGGCAGAGATGGATGTGGAGACAAAGAACCGCTTCTCCCACAGAGGCAGAGCTGTATCTGCACTTATAAAATACCTTATTTCCTTGAAAACATAGGACAGTGTTACCTTCGCAGATCATAAAGTGAAAGGAAAACAAGATACGATCAGAATCTCCTTTGATACAGGAGATGACTGAATAATCCCTTCAGGTTTGATTCCTGTATATATTACCGATGGTAATAATTAATACAGGAAGCACATTTAATAGGATCCGCTAACAAAATTTTTAATATCGAGCTTAAATAAGCGACGGATAGACAATGGCAAGAAACATATCGATCGAGCAGCTTAACAGGGTACCGACACACAAAAGTGACGTTGAAATTGTAGAAAGGAAGGGTATCGGCCATCCAGACAGCATATGCGATGGAATTGCAGAGGCAGTTAGCAGGGAACTTAGCAAGTATTACCTGAAGGAATATGGAAGAGTGCTGCATCACAATACGGATCAGCTTGAAGCAGTTGGCGGACAGTCAAAGCCGAAGTATGGCGGAGGGAAGCTGCTGGAGCCAAGTTACATTATACTCAGCGGAAGGGCAACTTCCCAGGTTGATGGCGAGAGCATTCCGGTCAAGTCAATCTCAATAGGAGCAACAAAGAATTATCTGAAATCCCACTTCAAGCATCTTAACATTGATACAGATGTCATCATAGACTCAATGATAGGCCACGGATCCGTTGATCTTAGAGGCCTTTTTGACACCGGAAAGCTGAAGTCAAACGACACCTCTTTCGGGGTTGGCTTCGCTCCTTTCTCTGATACGGAGAGACTGGTCCTTGCCACCGAGAAGTACATAAACGGAGACATCAAGAAAACATTGCCTGCTGTCGGTTACGATGTCAAGGTGATGGGCTTCAGGGAGAAGAACACCATTAACCTTACAGTTGCAGCAGCTTTCGTCGACAAGTACGTGAAGGATCACAGCGAATACCAGAGCATCAAGGAGCAGCTGAAGTCAAAAGTGCTGGACAACGCAACCAAGCTAACGGACAAGAAGGTCCAGGTCTTTGTCAACACCGGCGATTCCGAAGCCGAACATGTCGAGTACCTTACGGTGACCGGATTATCCATGGAGAATGGCGATGATGGATCAGTAGGTAGAGGAAACAGGGTTAACGGCCTTATTACACCATACAGGGCAATGAGCATGGAAGCGGCAGCTGGAAAGAACCCGGTTACCCATGTGGGCAAACTCTACAATGTGCTTGCAAACCTCATAGCAGATGATGTCGTAAAGGAAGCCGACGGGGACATCGAGGAGGTTCTCGTGAGAATTGTTTCCCAGATCGGGCGGGAAATTTCAGATCCCCATGTGGCAAGCGTCCAGGCAATATATGCAAGCGGTGTGCAGGCCTCGAAGTACGAGGGAAAGATAAGATCAATAGTGGACGAGCGCCTGAGCAGGGTATCAGACCTGACAAACATGTTTGTGGAAGGAAAACTGTCGGTTTTCTGATCTCCCATGCCCGGGATGATTGCGAAAAAAGTCGTTTTTTCGGGTCGAGTCCAGGGTGTAAATTTCAGGAGACAGGCCAAGGACTCAGCTGACAAAGCAGGCATAACCGGCTGGGTCCGCAACCTTGCAGACGGAACTGTGGAGGCACTATTTTGCGGTGAAGAATCATCCGTCTACAAGATCATTAATTTTTGCGCGCACGATTTAAGAAGGGCAGATGTTACATCCTTTATCGTGAAGGATGCGGAATGCCCGGACGAAAAAGAGTTCACAATTCTTTGAGATCATTCAAAAACATCAAATTTATAGCCCACTGATTTGACTTTTTCAAGAAGCTCTGCTGCATGTCTGGATCCACGAACGTTAACGGTGAAGGTTATGCTCTGAAATCCAATAGGAGTCGATTCATCAAGGTTATCAACCTCCGCATGGTATATGTTGCCACCGGCCTCAGAGATAGCGGATGCGATTCTGTATAACGTACCTGGCCGGTCGGGGATCTTGAAGCCAATCCTGATAAGCCTGGATTCATGCTCCAGCGACTTGTAGATAATCTTCGAAAGTAGGAGAAGATTGATGTTGCCGCCGGATAGCACGACTACAGCCTTCTTCCCGGAGATGTCTATCTTCTTGGCGAGGATTGCGGCAAGGCCTGTTGCTCCTGCAGGTTCAACAAGTATCTTGTTATGTTCCAGGAGATGGTAAAGAGCGAGTGCTATAGTCTCGTCCGATACCGTAAGTATGGTATCGACGTATTTCTGCATCATGGAAAGCGTGATGTCACCAGGCCTCCGAATAGCGATGCCGTCTGCGATTGTTTCACCGCTTACATGCTCTACGATGCTTCCTGCCTCGACCGATGCCCTGGCAGAATCATAATTCTCCGACTGCACACCTATAACCATGACTTTTGGATTGATTGCCTTTGCTGCCATTGCTATTCCCGAGATCAGGCCGCCCCCGCCAACCGGAACTATCACCATGTCGGCATCAGGTATATCCTCCATAATTTCGAGTCCAATCGTACCCTGTCCTGCTATGATCCATCTGTCGTTGAAGCCTTCTATGAATGTCCTGTGCTCTTCGATTGCCAGTTTGAGCGCATGATCCCTTGCTTCTGCATAGTCGGACCCGAAGAGATCGATCTGTGCTCCATATCTCTCGACCGCACTGATTTTTGCCGGTGTCGTGTATTTAGGCATCACAATCTTGCAGTTGATTCCACTGATCCTGGAAGCGAGTGCGACACCCTGTGCATGGTTGCCTGCACTTACGGCTATGACGCCTGCTCTCTTCTCTTCAGGTGTAAGTTTTGATATCTTGAAGAGGGCTCCCCTGATCTTGAATGAACCTGTTTTCTGGAGGTTTTCCAGTTTGTAATAAACCAGACCGCCAAAATTCTTTCCAATCGTTTCTGAAGAGTCAGTCTGCGTGCGATTGATTTTCCCATTCAGAAATTTAGCTGCTTCCAGAATGTCCTCAAAGGTAGGCTGCTCTTTAGTTTCAACCATTATTATACGAGGCGGAAATTACGCCTAAGTTATATTTGTTTTCACTTCCGTTATGGGTCGCTACAAAAGCTGGTGAATTGTTACGATCTGATGCACTCATCTTTTCAGATTCGCCGAGGCTTCAACCCTATTCCATTGATAATAGCAATTCAGCTTTTAAACAACCGTCGGTTACCATGGTATGAAGTTCGCAGTTATTGGTCTCGGGAACCACGCAATAAACAGAGTAATGCCTGCCATCGTATTGTCAGGCAACTCTATAGATGCGGTTTACAGCAGGAATCCTGAAAAGGCAGAAAGGATAGGGGGGAGATTTGGAAGCAAGGCTTTTCACAGCTATGAACAGATGCTTTCCTCTGACTGTGATGCGGTTTACATCGCATCCCCGAACAACCTGCATTATTCCAACGCCTTGTCGGCGCTAGAACACGGGAAGCATGTCCTGCTTGAGAAACCAATGACACTCGGTTATGAAGATTCAAAGAAGCTTGTAAGCAAGGCCGAGGAGGAGCATCTTTCCCTCGCAATAGGTTTCCATCTCAGGTTGCACCCGGCGATTGAAGAGATAAAGAAAAGCATACTTAAAGGTGACATTGGCGACATAACCACTGTGGATGCATGCTGGGGTGGTTTCAGTTCGTCAAGCAGGACGCCAACTGAGGACTCAGACAACAGGTGGTGGGGCGACGAGGCGCTTGTAGGAGGCGGTTCCATCATGGGCACAGGAGTGCATGTATTCGATGCTTTGAACAACATAATGGGACTGCATCCGGATCGCATCTCGAGTTTCAGGGACCCAAGAGATTCCATCATAGATGCAACTACGTCAACGATCCTGAGTTATGGGGCCACAATCGCCCATGCGGTATCGTCACGCAGGATGTTTTTACCTGACAACTCGCTTCGGATAACAGGGACCGAGGGCACCTTAATCTGCACCGGCCTTTTCTCTACCGAGATCAGGTCGTCTCTCAACGTCAACGGCAGGATCAAGAGATTCAGGTCAGGAAACATATACAGGAAAGAAATTGATGCTTTTGTTGACCTCGTTGATGGAAAAAGATCGTTAATAGCAACCGGCGTGGATGGCTCTGTGGTTGTTAGAATGACGGAACTCGCAATAAGGTCAGATATGGAAGACCGGTCTTTTCCTGTAGATCTATAATCAACATATGATTACATGTGCTGGGCATATTCCCATCAAATTTAGGTAGGCATGGAGCCCTATCAAAACAGCTGAATATAGCCATCTGGAAGATTTCACAAGATGCGTTTCTGCCTCCATATAAGGGGAAATATATTTAAAACAAGCTGAAATGTTATCATATGACAGATGACAAGGACTACCTGGAATGGTTTGATTGGACCCCGGGGATTCTTCGTGCAATCTGGGAAATAAAGAGATACGGTCATGTTGAATTGAAGAACCTGCCCGAAAATGATAAGAGCTCACTTGAAAAGGTAACCGACTACCTGCTTTCAATGGGCATAATCGAGGGTAACCCGGATGGAGACCTTAACCTGACTGATTCGGGATTAAAGATTTACAGGAAGCTGCAGGAAATAAATGAAATAATGAAGGACAGCATAGACTTCGATGAGTAAATTTCTGCAGTGATTTCAACAGTTACACAATCTGGATAAGAAATGAGGGCTTGTCATGGCTAGCTTGGTTGAAATATTGACTTTAGAGCATTTATCGATAAGCAGGACGGACGTTATCCGCGGATCTTATGATTACGATTCCTTTGTCGCGTTCCGGTCATATCTCAAGGAATGCCACATAGAAATTGAAGAAAAGATTTGCTTTCCCATCCTTGAAGCATTTCCCTTTCCAGATGCAAAAACATTTTCCGGTAACGTAGAGAGAATAAAGGCGGATCATAAACTAATCGATACGCTTGCCGGAAACATAATCAAATGGAGCGGAGATGGAAAGACTGAAATGCTTGAAACCAGACTGCCTCTTTTCTACAAGCTCCTCACGGAACATAACACAAAGGAGGAGGATGATCTTTTTCCAAGATGGGGCTTAATAGATAGCCAGATATTGAAGTCGTCCTCAAGGGAAGCAATGTCAATTATCGATTCTTTTGGCAGGAAGGAATACATGAAAATAATAGGTTTCAACGATTCTTCTCTCTCATACTTCTTCGGGATAAAGTAAAATCCACATTCAGATTATCTTAGGCCAATCTGTTGCTTATATGCTTTTAGGCACCTACGCTGAATGCCGTAAAGACAGATACGTATTCTTGCCAAAATTTCATCAGCGACGGCCTATCCCTTAATCATAGGACGATGAAAGGCATTAAAAGGATCCCGTGCATTCACGCTAAATGCTTGATATACACCGGATTTCGTCCGAAGAATACTGCTCAGAGGTGCTTTTCATGATAAAGGATTTCCGGACTGACCTGCTTTTGTACAGGGAAAGATCCGCTTTACTCATACCCGACAAGAACCAGCGAAACACCTTTGTGATTATGCATGACGGCGAGTCTATCCGCTACTTCCTGAAAAGCACCACCCAGACCGGGCTTTCATATATGAAAGCTTTTTTCAGCAAACTTTACATGTGCAACTTTGAAAAAAGGGATCCGCCTGAGCATGAACCGTTAAGAATAGTGGTGCTAAAACCGGCATTACGGAATTTCAGGGGAAAGCAAAAATACAGCGCCGGTTTTGTAAGGACACTAACAGGTGGCTTATCTTCGGTAAGAGATCTGAGGTACACAGCGGAAGTGATTATTGAATCTTCTAACAGGATGTCCGCAAGAAGAAGGCATTTCGGGTTTTCGGTACGCATAACACTATCCGGTGATCCGGTGACGTTTGATCCTGCAATCTCAGTGATCAGGGAATCAACCAGGGAAATGAAAGAAGATAAGGGCCCAATTCTTAAGCTCACGGAGAGGAGGAAATTCAGGCTGCTAAGGAACCTTCTTAAGGATCCTTTTCAGCTTTGCAGTGTCGTGAGGATTCCTGAAGACGAGAATCTGTTTATTTCCGGTCCGACTGCTCAAGCTTGATCCCATAATACTGGTACCAGCCTCCCTTGCTGCCTTTCTTGTTTCCAAGATAACCTGAGAGAACGAGTTTCTTCAGGAGGGTCGGAGGAGCGTAGTCGGATCTTTTCGTCTCATCGTACATGTACTCGGCAACGTGAAGCATTGTGTCGAGTCCGATAAAGTCAGATAACTCAAATGGCCCCATTGGAAAACCAAATGCCAGCTTTGACATTCTGTCAATTTCGGAGATCCCTGCAACGCCTGATTCAAACATCCTGTAGGATTCCATGAGCCAGCTGTTCAGGAACCTTGTAGTGAAAAAACCCGGGCCATCGTTGACGATGATGGGCGTCTTTTCCGCGGCTTCCGATATCCTAACGATGGTTTTTATCACATCTCCTGTTGTCTCGGGGCCCTTTACGACCTCTACGAGCTTCATTACCTGCGGAGGATTGAACCAGTGCATCCCTATGAAGTTCTTCCCCCTTGTTGTGTACGATGATAGGCTGCTTATCATTATCCCGGATGTGTTGGATGCAAAAATTGCACTTTTCTTCACTATCCCGTCGAGTTTCTTGAATAGAGAACCCTTGACCTTCTCATCCTCTGTGATCGCCTCAATTATCAGGTCACAGTCCTTCAGGTCCTCCTGGTTCACGGTAATGCTGATTCTGGAAAGTGTATGATCTGCCTCATCCTGTTTCATCTTTCCTGACGAAACTGCACGTTCAAGGCCGAATCTGCCTGATTTTATCATCTGCATTCCGTTCTGTAGGAAGTCCATTGAAATGTCGTTCATAATCACTGTGAACCCATATCTTGCAAGCGTCTGCGCAATTCCATGACCCATGATGCCTGAGCCGATTACACCTATTTTCATGTTTTTTGAGTCCTGCATGCATGGTAATTGATTGGTTAAATGATAATTGTTGCATGCCTCTTGTTGAACTCAGCCCATAAAGGCAGGTCATAATACTTTCAAATATCCAAACGCAGAAAATGGAAGCAGTTGATTTTTTGGCATTTGGACTGAAGAAACTGACCGCATTTTCGAAGGTTAGAGTTAATGCCATAAACTGGGCAAGCTAATCATTGTCCAAAAGTCAATTACATACTTATATAACTGGAATTTACTGTATCGTAATATCAAGCCCGGTGGTAGTTAATTTCTCGTGAACTTTCATTGAAGTTAATTTTTAAGCACTAATATCTTTATGCTAACGCGAAATATCTGATTGATAATTATGTATTTTAATCCAAGGAAAATAAACATTTTTGAGTGGATTGTTGAGAATAGCAAGAAGTGCAAATACAACCTTTCCAAGAACAATATGCCCGATTATATAGCTAGGAATTCAGGAATTGATTTTTCTTTTGAATCTTACGAGAAGAACAGGGCATCTGCCGAGAATCTTTTCGTCGAGGCTATTTCAAAACTGTATAATGTGTCTCTTGACTGCATCACACCGACAATTTCGGGATCTGAAGCTATCTATATTGCTCTCCTCCACATGCGGAGGCTCACGGGAAAGCTCACAATTTTTTTCCCGGAATATGAGCCGATATTCTCTGTCGCAGAATCCCTTGGGTTTGAGGTAGTTTACAAGGATCTGGGATCAATTGACCTTGAAGATGTGCAACAGCCTTTTGCATGCTCTCTGCCGAACAATCCGATCGGTACATCAAACCCGGTAATGCTTGAAGGCGCCTCTCAGGATGAGGTAATGACGCCTTTGAGATACTTTGATGAGACTTTTTCCGAATTCAGGAGTACTAAGGGAAAAACAGTGTTCCATGAGGGAAGATCGATCATAACTTCATCAACCATGGTCAAATATTATGGACTTTCAGATCTGAAGGTTGGATGGATCCTTGCTGACTCATCCGAGAAAGAGCTCTTATCCAACACAATGAATGCCGTAACTCCGTCGATACCTCCATATTCACTTTGGATTTCTTACCAGGCTCTTCAGGAGAAGAGTTACTTTGACAAGCAAGTCGCGGAAATGATAAAGACCAACATCGAAATAGTGGACAAATTTATAGAAAGCACGCCAGGGCTTGAATGGGAAAAACCCGATGGAACACCTTTTGGCTTTGTGCATCTAAAGACAAGGAATTCAAAGGAACTCTGCCAGGATATCCTTAACAGGACGGGAGTGCTTCTGGGACCCGGAAAATATTTCGGGGATGATAAAGGTTTCAGGCTCTGTTATACATTACAGCCGGAAGATCTCAGTCAGGGGCTTAAGCTGCTGAGTGAATATTTCAATGATCACGGGAACAGTTGATCCAGGCCTGCCCCTTCCCGGAGGATAAATCATTCTCTCTTCTGGATAATGAGCTTCAGGCCGTCAACGTCCTTAACGATTGTCTTGTCTCCAGGCTCCAGTTTCTCATTCGGATCCAGTAGCGAGGCGGCCCACACCTGTGAATCAACAACCACCTCTATTCTTTCCGGGGAAACGCTCTTTACCACGCCCTTTCTGCCAAGCATGCTCTCCACGCCGGTAAATCCTGATGCCCCAAACGGATATCTGGTAAGGAGCCTGCCAAGCCATGCTCCTATGAAGAGGCTCCCGGTTGTGTCAAGGACGATGATAAGGATAAGGAAGGTCTCTGTGACCGGCACCTGTCTTAATTATTTGTTGGAATATATTGTTATCTGTTTTCTCAGGTTGATCCAGAAGGAATGCTTCCGCCGTTCCTCCCATTTAAGAGTAATAGCGCGAACGAAGGCTTACTGCTGTTCCTCTGGCAGCGTGTATTTCCTTTCTGTCCCGAATGGGCGGAACTGCTTGCCGTTCCCGCGGTAGAATTTCGAGAAGAACTCCACGTACAGAAGCCTGGCTCCCTGTATTCCCGGTTCGAATATTGCTATTGCGAGGTTGAAGATCTGCCCCATTATAAGTATAACTCCGCCCAGGATTATGAAAACAGGTCCCTTGTCGAGATTTGAAAGGAATATGCGGTTGACAACATATGCCAGGATTACAGATGCAAGCAGGATCCCTACTATTCTTGTGTATGAAAGGATGTGCGATATAAGCGATGGAACCTCTATCATTCCGCGTCCCTTCTCAAATACCGCAACAATAATTATGCCTAATATGGCAACATATACCGGGATTGCTGTAAGCGGTCCGGTGACAGGGTTCAGGGAAATAGGCACTTTGTGTAAAAAGTCAAGGCCGGTGATCGCGACGCCCCATGCAAGCAGCAACCATCCTCCTGAGCTTATCGCCTTGTGATCCTCCCCATGCGAAATTGCGTTAAGGATGCCCAATATGAACCCAAATGATACCATTGCCAGCCCTATGTAACCTGATAGAAGAAGAAGCTTGGCTATTCCATAGGAATCTATTGGATTCAGTATCGTGAAAGGCAGGATCTGGAAGCCGAAGAAGCCGTTGAATATGAAACCTACGATGATTGCTATAATGGATGATGGTATAAGCACCTTGCCGAGAACAAGAAGCGGCCCTTTTCCAAGTATCTTGACCGCGAATGCTGATATCCTCTTTGGAACTATTGAGAATGTTTCAGGATGGTTTATCTTCCTTACCATCCACATGGCGAAGAGAAGAATAACGAGCCCGTATCCCATATCGCCAACCATGAGGCCGAAGAAGAATGGAAATATGAAGGCAAAAATCATGGTAGGATCGAATTCGCTTTCTATGGGTAGCGAATAGAAACGTATGAAAAACTCAAAGACACGGAACCTTTTCCAGTTTGACAGGGCTGTCGGCGGCTCCTCGTCAGTCTTCACTACGCTTACCAGGCAAGAACCTGCTGTGACGCGATCCAGATTCTTCGACAGCTTGCCAACATCCTTGACCTTCACCCATCCTTCCATGGCAAATGTTTCTGATGTGGAAAATGCCCGCTGAGCTGCCTCAAGCTTGCTCACTTCAATGCGAAGCTGCTCCTCCAGAACAGCTATCGTTTCATAATACTCCTTCGAGAGCGCTAGATATTCTTGATTTATCTTGGCAAGTGCCTCTTCCCTATCCTTCAGGCTTGATACAAGATCCTCATAATAACTGGCTGGATTCCCCTTCAGTTCGGGTATATGCATGAGCTGGTACCCCATTTCGTTGGCAAATTTTGCAAGGTCCTTTTCAGCCATGACCGGTATGGTGACAACGTACTGGCCATTCGGAGTCGGAACAACAGAAGGCGAGGACGGAAGTTGCTTCAGGGCATCGGGATTGATGTCCTGCATCGGACTTGTAACAATATAAGATTTCGTGAATGATGTGTTGAATATGGAAAGATCTACGTCCATACCAATGAGCGATTGCGTTGTCTCCATGCGGTTGTGAATGTCCTTTATATCCGTGTTTATATCTGACTCGGTCTCTTTGAGGACACGAAGGCGATCTGTCAGGTCAATCGTTTTTGCTTCCTCCAGCGCCTCCTCAAGAGATGAGAATTTCCTCTTGGCCAGGACTGGCTGTTTTGGCAGCATTCCCATGTATGATTTGAGCTTCTGAAGCTCTGCGTTCGCTCTCTCTACCAGAGATGTCAGATCGGATGCCTTCATGTACTGGAGCAGGTCCTTCGAGACAGGTTCCAGCTGCAGCACCCTCATGTCATGCAGTACAGTGACAGCCTGTTCCCTGTACTTTATCAGGGAAATTATGCGAATCTTTTCCATTTTTTCCGGCCGAATAGACGTTGCTTATTCCTCCAGGAACTTCTTTATCGCTTCAAACAGTATCTTTGAAGCATCTTTCTTGTCCAGTTTCAATCTCATCTCGGATGCTCTCTCACGGCGGGCCGCATTGAGAGCATTCTCCTCTGCTTCGCGCAGCCGGCGTGCCTCCTGGTCAAGCTTCTCCCTGCGCTCCGACTGCAATCGAGAAATCTCTGCTTCAATATCCTGCTGTGATTTTCTTACTAGATTGTCGTAGTTTTCCTTCAGCTTCCTGCTTTCCTCCAGGAATTCAGCATTGGATTTCTCTTCAGCTTCCTTGATTTTCTTAAGTATTTCTATGTCGTCCGGCATCAAATCACTCCCGTAAATAACATGACAAGCACTATCCCAGTAACGCTCAGATTGATGGTCCATATGATTGACCTGATGAGCCTGAATTTCCTTACGGCCGGGTTGTTGAGCACGTCAGGGCTCATCTTGTAGAACAAGACACGTTTGCCGTTCTTGTCATAAAGTGCCATCAGAATGACCCTCCATTCGCTGTATTCTTTGCTTCAAGGTTTCTCTTGACAGCCTTCAGCATGCTGAAGGTTTCCCTCTCCATCTCGTCCAGGCGCATCCTGATGTACTTTGCATTGGCAACCAGCCCGGGTATCAGTATATTCTCTATCGCATTCGATCTTCTCTTCGTCCTGTCTATCTCGTGCAGGAGCTTTCGCATGGAGTTCTCTTTTTCCGCAATTTCCAGAAGAGCGCGAAAGATCTTTTCGAACTTGATAATTGAATCATTTATCACAGTCGGTATGGAAACAGCACGGTAGATTTCGGATAGCAGGCTTTCATGATATACAACATTCAGTGTTGGGATCCTGACACCCATGACGTTCTTCGTGGCGACATTTGCATCTGTGTCGACGGACATGGCGGCAATCCGTTCCAGGTTGACAAGCCCGGAAAGGGCCTCTGCGAGCCTCACCGTCTCAAGCGATGCGGCCATGTCGGATCGGATGTTTTCCCTCATTCCCTTCACTGTCCTGCTGATCGCAAAGAATTCCATTACAAGCGATGTCCTCTTCATTTTCAGAAGATCCAGACCCTTCCTGGCCAGACGTATCCGCCTGGTTACGTTGATTAGCTCAATTCTTGTAGGTCTGACCTCGCCTGATGCCATCTGCTTCACTTATTCCATTTGCCGTACTTTGCGACGTGATCTTTCTTGACTCTCTTCATCTCCTGCTCCGGGAGCGATGATAGTAACTCCCAGCCGAGATCAAGTGTCTGCTCTATTGTCCTATCCTCATCCTTTCCCTGGTTCACGAACCTCTTCTCGAAAGCCTCTGCAAAGGCAAGGTAGAGCTTATCTGTTTTGCCAAGCGCTTCCTCGCCCACTATCGCACTCAATGATCTTAGATCTTTCCCTGTTGCATAGGCGGAATACAGCTGATCGGAAACTCCCCTGTGATCTTCCCTTGTTCTTCCAGGGCCTATTCCCTGGTTCATCAGCCTCGAAAGAGACGGAAGCACATCAATTGGAGGGTATACGCCATTTCTCTGAAGATCTCTGCTCATGGCTATCTGTCCTTCAGTGATGTAACCGGTCAGGTCAGGTATCGGATGTGTCCTGTCATCGCCAGGCATCGTCAATATGGGTATCTGTGTGATTGATCCGTTCCTTCCCTTGATCTTCCCGGCGCGCTCATATATCGTGCTCAGATCGGTGTACATGTAACCGGGATAGCCCCTCCTTCCCGGGACCTCTTCCCTCGCGGAGGATATTTCACGTAATGCCTCGCAGTAGTTAGTCATGTCCGTAAGGATGACGAGTATGTGCATCTCCTTCTCGTATGCCAGGTATTCAGCCGCCGTGAGTGCCGCCCTTGGCAGTATGATCCTTTCCATTGAGGGATCGGATGATATATTCAGAAAGAGTACAGCCCTCGATATTGCGCCTGTTTCCGTGAACTGGTTTATGAAGAAATTTGCCTCCTCGCTGGTTATACCCATCGCTCCGAACACGACCGCAAAGCTCTCGTCCTTGCCTATAACCTTGGCCTGCTTGGCTATCTGTGCTGCAAGCTCATTGTGCGGGAGACCGGATGCAGAGAAAAGAGGAAGCTTCTGCCCCCTTACGAGCGTATTCATGCCGTCTATTGTCGATATACCGGTCTGTATGAACTCTGAAGGCTCCTCTCTTGAGTAGGGATTTATAGCATTTCCGACAATATCGACCTTCTCTCCCGTAATAGGGGTTCCGCCGTCAATAGGAGAGGCAAAACCATTGAAAACGCGACCGAGCATGTCATCAGACACCTGGATCCTGGCGGTCGATCCAGAAAAACGCACAGATGTTTCGGTAGTATTCATTCCGGTGGTTGAGCCGAAAACCTGTATGACGGCCATTCCTCTTCTGGTTTCAAGCACCTGGCCAAGCCTGGTTTCACCGTTCTCCAGGTTTATCTGTACCAGTTCGTTGTAGGACGCATTAGGAACCTCCTCTACAAAAAGAAGAGGTCCCGTTATCTGAGTTATTGTTTTGTAGTTAACTTGCGGCAATCTGTTCACCTCCCATGATGGAGGAAAAGTCAGAATCCATATCTTTGCGCAAAGAATCAAAGAAGTCCTTTACATCTGGTTCCTTTACCTCTTTCATCCTTGATATTCTCGATCTCGAAGGCAGGCGCTGAAGCTGCTCCATCGTATTACCTTTATCGATAGCCTTCTCCTGCTTCTTTCCAAGTTCTACTATGCTCTTCAGCATATGGTACTGTTTGTCGAGGGAACAGTAAGTATCGATATCGTCAAAAGCACTCTGCTGAAGGAAGTCTTCCCTGATCATTCTTGCTATATCGAGCACGGATTTTTCTTTTTCCGGCAGTGCATCATAACCAACAAGCTGCACAATTTCCTGTAATTCGGATTCCTTCTGGAGTATGCTCATGGCATCGGAATATACAGAGTTCCAGTCTTCGGCGACGTTCCTTGAGTACCATGGAACCAGGTCGTTCTTGTAAAGGGAATAACTGTTCAACCAGTTGATTGAGGGAAAATGCCTTCTTGAGGCAAGCGACGCATCCAGGGCCCAGAAAACCCTTGTTACCCTGAGGGTATTTTGCGATACCGGCTCTGATATGTCTCCACCCGGGGGCGAGACCGCTCCAACGAGCGTAATCGATCCTTTCCTCTTTTCGGGAGACTGGACAATTGCGAATCCTGACCTTTCATAAAATTCGGACAGACGACGACCAAGATATGCAGGATAACCTTCCTCGCCGGGCATTTCTTCGAGCCTGCCTGATATTTCCCTCAATGCTTCAGCCCACCTGGAGGTGCTGTCTGCCATCAGTGCTATGTTATAGCCCATATCCCTGTAATATTCGGCTATCGATATCCCGGTATATATGCTCGCCTCCCTGGCTGCAACCGGCATGTTTGATGTATTTGCAATAAGCACAGTGCGCTGCATGAGAGGTTTACCGCTTTTTGGATCGAGGAGTTCGGGGAAAGTTGTGAGTATCTCGGTCATCTCATTTCCACGCTCTCCACAACCCACATAGACAACTATATCGCTGTCGGCCCATTTGGACAGCTGGTGCTGAACCACTGTATTATGCAATATGATTCCGCCGAATCCGCCGATAAAGTTCCGTCCGAAGTCAGGAACCGAAAGGTCATAGACATCGACAATTCCATCTTCAGTGCTTATTTCGCATATCTCGTCAGCGAAAATTGGGCTCTCTTCGTTGATGTGTCCTCTATTCATAGAAGCTTGGAGGAGCAATCCGTTTTGGCTACCAGCATCATTCCATGAGTCAATGCTGTTGGATCCATTATTACCAAGGTTGCCTCTCAGCACAGCATCCTTGGAATTCATGGAATTGCTCAAACTGTTCTTTATTCCCAGGCTCCCTGTATCCTCAATGGATATCGCAAAGCTTTCATTACGGGGCCTGCCGTGCTGAATGATATCCATAAAGCCGGAAAAACTTGACGGCTCTTTTATATTGATCTCATAGTCGGACCGGCCACCAGATTTTCTTTGGCTTATTTCGTGCATTATGCCGTATCCTGTCAGTAGATACGATAGCTGGGCGCTCATCCATTTACTTTCTGCGATCATACTGGCAATATTGTTTTCAAAGCGTCCATATTTTGCGAATAATGAACCAATGAAGGAGGATATTACATCTTCCCTGGACCTCATTATGATATCCGGGATCTTCTTGTTATCTAAAGAAAGACCCGCGTCAGGCTGATTTATGAATTCGACCTGCAGCGCGCTGTTGATCGATGCAGACGAAGGTGTTCCGGTTTGTCTAACCACACCAGTATTAGCTGCCGAAGCTATAAAGTCCCCGACTGTAAGATCGTTAGCCTGGGTTTCGACAATCCTGCCCTTGCTGTCAATACGGAATAGTTTGTGTATAGGAGTTACCCTTACCTCTCTCCCGCTTTTCGTTCTTACCCTCACAACGGATCTGCTCTTTCCTCTATACAGCAAGGATGATTTGCTCTTCACGATCTTTCCGTTATAGAAAGAAAGGAGTTCCACTGGCGTCTGGAGATAGAGAATCTCCTCGTCTCCAGAAGCTCTTCTGACTGCGTTTTCAGATAAGCTCAGGAAGAGATCCTTAATTTCAACAACAGATCCATCCCCAAGAAGCACAGGAGTGTCACCCGTAACGCACTTTCCTGATCCGAATGGACCTGGAACGGCTACAGTGCCACCTTTTGCCACCGGGAAAAGAGAGTCTATTACCCTCTGACCTGTGATCAACGGCTCGGTCGGAGGAAGTTTGCCCAGGACCTTTCTGAATTGCCTGACGGGCCACGTCTGCATCATCTTGAGCGGGACGGTCTTGTTCCCTGACTTCAGTTTGCCAATTTCCTCATCCACGGTGAAATCGCCCTCGGAAATACTGCTGATGGTCCCGGATACACCTAGCGGCACCATTACCTTATGTAAAATAAGATCAGTTTCCTGTACCTCTCCCAATACCGTGCCCGGGGTAACCTCATCGCCCTTCTTTAGCAGCGGGGTGAAATGCCATTTTTTCTTGCGGTCAAGCGACGGGGCTGTCAAGCCCCTGCTTATGAAATCGCCGCTCATTGTTCGCAGAACATCGAGAGGCCTCTGAATCCCGTCGTATATAGAAGTCAGGAGCCCCGGTCCAAGCTCGACAGACAGGGGAAGCTCCGTATTCTCTATGTTTTCGCCAGGCCTTATACCGCTGGTATCCTCATAAACCTGTATCGTTGCAATGTTCCCGACAATCCTTATGATCTCGCCAACCAAGCCCATTTCGCCTACGCGAACGACATCAAACATCTTTGCGTTCTTGATGTCTTCCCCGTCAATAACTGGTCCTGAAACTTTTACTATTTTTCCCATTTTTTCACGTTCCTATGTCTACGCCAAGAATCCTCTTTGCTAATTTTCCAACCGATTCCTCGTCATGTCCGCCTGGCATCGGGATGAACAGGACAAGAGGGTTGGTGGAAACCTCGATATGGTCGAGAAGTTTCCTCTCAAGTTTTGCTTTAATATTCTCTGAAGCAAGCAGGAGCGAGTACTTCTCAGACCGATAGAGACGGTTGAATGTCTCCACGTCATTGTTTTCATTGACTTCAAAGGCACTCTCCATGCCTATAAGCCGGAACCCCAGCACAAGTTCCCTTTCGCCTATTACCGCCACCCTCCCAGTGTTCTGATCCTTATCCATATTTACACCAGAATTATCAGTTCCCTGATCCTTTCTTCGGATAAATTGTATAGCTTAGCTGCGATTATTGCCCTCAGATTCTCCCTTTCCAACTCTGATTTCAGTATGAAGTAGAAAATAGAGTTCAGTGACACAGGAAGAGAGGACATCCTGGAAATATATTTTGATATAATATCTTTCTTTAAAGCGACCTCAAAGTGATAGAGCAGCCCGGATCTGGAGTATCCCTCATATGCCGCTGTAAGGTCATAATAAGGTCTGAAGTGCCCTGCAGCATCTTCGATGCTCTGCATACGCATTGCCTCCTCGTAAACGTTCGCCGGAATGTTCCCCCGGAGAAACAGGAACCTGCTGACCTGTTCCTGTGGAACCGAAAGCTGTATTGCTTTCAGGACAGAGAGTATGTTGTACGAATCAATCGTTTCCCGGATATACTCCCTGATGTTGCTCTCGTCGCCGTTATAGAACTTCAGGCTGTCCAGCATCGTGCTGAAATTGTAACTGTCCATGGCTGAATAGAGCGAAGTCACGTCTTTTGTCTTTCTGTATTCTTCCAGGTGGACAAGCAGGTATGTACCTATGCCATATCTGGTAAGATAGTCAATAACCGCATCTACGCTTCCCAGAGATATCATAATCCGAAAATCTTCCTGTGTCATGTTACCGGCAAATATCCCGAGCGGAAGGTTCCTGAAGCCAATAAGAAATGATTCTGTTTCAGTGGCCTGATATCCCAGTGTTTTCGAGGATATTATTGATTTAATGTTCTCAATGTCCCACTTCATGAAATATGCTTTCAGGAATGGCCTTGCATTTGGAGGTGGGGAGAACTGCGCGAGCCTGTTTTTTTTTATGAGGTGTCTGTTAACAGCAAAATCAAGGAGTTCAGGCATCTTATAGAGAGAGGCAAGCTGCTCGATGTCCTCCTTGTAAGAGGTCTCTCTCAGAGATGCCTCTATACCTTCAATATCCCGCGGTATTAGATCATTAATAAACTGATTCGAGAGGAAATCGCCCAATGAAACTTTGAGCCTTCCGTAAGAGCCGGTATAAGTGCGATCCAACTATGCTCCACCTATCCTCACTGCAGCCTCAGCAATCAGGTTTTCCTTTATTGAAGCCATGATTGTGTCCATCGTCAGATCAAGTTCCTTTTTGCCGTCAGGTGAAACTGCGAATATTCCCCCTGCAAATCTTCCTCCTTTCTGGAGCTTGTGCAGCCCCTTTGTTTCGCCAAGGGATTCGATGTCGCTTTCATTAGCAAATATTTTGCAGTCCTTGCCTAGCAAATCTTTAGCGATCTTTATCATGGATGTCAGGAGTTTCTTGTATTCCTTTGTCTTGTAAAATGAGGTTGCAAGATCATCAAAAAGTAGGAGAGCTTCCGATATGAGATGATCCTTCCTTTCCTTGTATATTCTTCTCTCCTCAATTTCCAGTGAAGTGGCATATTTGGCCCGCACCGCTTCCATCTGCTCGGAAAGTATAGCATCAGATTCCTTCTTTATAGAGGTGACACGCTTCTCGGTGGAGATAACAAGCTCCCCGGTCTTCTTATCGTATTCCTGTCTTAAAGTGTCAATTCTCTGCCTTCGATTATTCTCGATCTCGGAGAGAATGTTTTCTAGTCCCATCCGGTACCTTCAGAATATGCCAAGCAGGAGAACTAATCCAAGTACAAAACCTATGATCCAGAGAGTCTCAGGTATGACAAAGAAAACAAGCACCTGCCCGAATTTCTCCGGCTTCTCGGCAATAATTCCCATTCCTGCAGCACCGATTCCTTGCTGTGCCATTCCGGTCCCAATAAGACCTCCAGCAATTGCAATACCTGCTGCTATAGCTAATAAACCTGCATCTGTGATCGTCAAAATATTACCTCTCCTTGCCTGATTATTATACATTATATAAAAGTGATTGCAAATATTGTGAGACGCTTTTATTTGATGCAATATTGCAGCTATCCATAAAATCGTGCATATTATGCTTACTAATGATGGAAAATATCTGAACTCGTGTCTTCGTGTGCTCTTTAATATATCAATTTGACCTACAAGTTTATGCCTCTAGATCCGGATGTGAAGAAATTCCTGGAAATGATGAAGAGCATGCCACCTTTTGACCCAAGCATGCCTGTGGAAAAGGCCAGAGAATTGGAACTGTCTGAAATGGCAAGTTTGCCGAGGGAAGAAGTTAAGAGTGTATCTGAACACAAAATTCCAGACTCCAGTATTTGGCTCAGGGAATATGTTCCTTCTAAATCAACCTCTCACGGTGCATTGCTCTATATTCATGGAGGCGGATTTGTATTTGGGAGCGTGGAGACCTATGATCCTTTCATGAGACATTTCTGCAATCTCTCGGGATTGAGGATATTTTCTCTTGAATACAGATTGGCTCCTGAAAACAAGTTCCCCGCTGCACATGATGATTCTTTCGCTGCTTATCAATGGCTCTTGAACAACGCTTCAACCTTGAAAGTTGATCCACGCAGGATAAGTGTCATGGGGGACAGCGCAGGGGGATCCCTTGCAGCATACGTGACACACAAATCGGTTTCATCCAAAACAGAACCGCCTGCTTCACAGATCCTTCTTTATCCTGCTCTGGGGGATTCGACGTCGACAGCATCATTCACAGAAAACGGGAGTGGATATTTGCTTACAAAGGAGATGATGACATGGTTCGGGGAGCAGTACAGAAACAGTAGCATCTCGGAGCAGACAAGACGGAAATATCGCGTGCAGCCGGAAGGGGATCCAGAGAGTTTTCCTCTATCCATCGTAGTGACAGCGGAGTATGATCCACTCAGAGATGCAGGCGAACAGTACGCAGGAAGCATGATGCAATTCGGTGCAAAAGTCCTAGCCCTTAGGGCAAACGGGATGATACACGGCTTTATGACGAACTATCTTATGATACGGCAGGCAAATGAATACCTGAAAGCAGTGTCTGCCATGATACCAAGGTAAGGGATAATTTTCAGAAATATTAACAAATGAAGACCCACCTTAAGCTTCATTCATTTGGCGCATCTATAAATAAAGTCACCCAATTGAAAAGGTATTAATTTTTTCAGCAATTAGGGTTCCATGGTTGATTCATATTCTTTCTGGTCCGAAAAGTTGAAAAACCTCGAGGAAAGAAACAAAAATGAAGATCCACAGTACAAGAAGTGGAAAAGTGAGGTTCTGGGGAAGTGGAACCCGGGATCAGAGGAGAAAGAATTCACAAATTCTTCGGGTATCCCGATAAAGGAGCTCTACGTGCCGGGAGATCTGGATGGCAATCTTGACGAAAGGCTTGGCTATCCGGGAACGTTTCCATTCACCCGCGGGATATATCCTGACATGTACAGGGGTCGTTTGTGGACCATGCGCATGTTCTCCGGGTTCGGCACACCTGAAGATACAAACAGGCGCCTGAAGTACCTGATACAGCATGGCGAATCTGGACTAAGCATTGCTTTTGACATGCCCACCCTCTACGGCTATGACTGCAACAATGAAAGAGCAGAGGGCGAGGTTGGCAAGTGCGGCGTCAATGTAAGCACGCTGAAGGACATGGAGGTACTGTTCGACGGCATTGATCTGGGAAAGGTAAGCACATCAATGACCATAAACGCACCAGCGATAGTCCTGCTAGCAATGTACATGGCAGTCGCGAAAAAACAGGGTGTGCCGCTAGACAGAATTTCAGGCACAGTCCAGGCAGACATTCTGAAAGAATACATAGCACAGAAGGAGTGGATATTTCCTCCAGAGGTTCATCTCAGGATGATCCGCGACATGATGGTCTTCTGCACAGAAAAAGCGCCACGCTGGAATTATATCAGCATCTCCGGATATCATATCCGTGAGGCTGGAGCCAGCGCAGTCCAGGAACTTGCTTTCACGCTGGCGGATGGTTTTCATTACGTCGAGATGGGCTTGAACGCAGGTTTGAGCGCTGATGATTTTGCACCACGCCTTTCTTTCTTCTTCAATTCTTCCATCAACTTCTTTGAGGAAATTGCAAAGATGAGGGCTGCAAGAAGAATCTGGGCTACCGTTCTTAAGGAAAAGTATGGTGCCAAGAACCCGAGAACTATGATGTTAAAATTCCACACCCAGACCTCGGGATACACGCTTACATGGCAACAGCCTCTTAATAATATAATCCGAACAACAATAGAAGCAATGGCAGGCGTTCTCGGAGGGACGCAGAGCCTGCACACAAACTCCTATGATGAGGCATGGGCCCTACCATCGGAGAAGGCCGTAAAGGTTGCGCTCAGGACACAACAGATTATTGCGGAAGAATCGGGAATTGCCGATACAGTCGATCCGCTTGGAGGCTCATATTACATGGAGTGGCTGACAGACGAGATGGAAAAACAGGCATATTCTTACTTTGACAGGATAGAGAAAGCAGGCGGTATATTGAAAGCGATCAAGACCGGCTATATCCAGAAGGAGATTGCCAATACATCATACAAGCGGCAGTTGAGGATAGAGGAGGGAAAGGAGATCATGGTTGGAGTCAACAAATACGTTGAGGAGAATGAGCCGCCGATAAAGATACTCAGGATAAGCAAGAAGGCACAGCTTTCACAGAGGAAGAGGCTGAACGATATCCTTGCTTCAAGGGATAATGAGAAGGTCCGTCTCTCCCTGGAAAGGCTTGAGAATGCGATGAAGGATGAAAACACCAATCTTATGCCTTACATGATCGAAGCTGTGGAATCATATGCAACAATTGAGGAGATAAGCAACATAGGGAGGAAGTTGTATGGCGGCTGGAAAGAACCTATCATTGTTTAAGGACAAACCCGTGAAGGTCCTGCTTGCCAAGCCCGGCATAGACGGCCATGATCGTGGTATGTTTGTCCTGGCAAAGGCGTTCAGGGATGCCGGGATGGATGTCCTGTATGCAGGTCTCCTACCGACACCGGAGGAGGTCGTGGACACTGCAATAAATGAGGATGTTGATGTTATTGCGCTCAGCCTGCTGAATGGTGCACATCTTGTTGTTTTCAAGAAGGT
Organism: Thermoplasmata archaeon; assembly: GCA_049965275.1. Taxonomy (GTDB): domain Archaea; phylum Thermoplasmatota; class Thermoplasmata; order Thermoplasmatales; family Thermoplasmataceae; genus UBA582. Next base: position 37,239 of record JBMFWM010000004.1, read on the forward strand.
CGCAGATCTCATGAAGAAAAGAGGAATAGATGACATCGCGATCGTAGGAGGAGGCACTATACCAGATGCCGACAGGCCAAAACTGGAAAAACTCGGCATATCAGGAAATTATGGCCCCGGGACTCCGCTCAAGACAATAATTGAACATATAATGATGAGAGCGGAAGAGGCAAGATCCAGGAAGCTGGGGATCGAATGACACAGACACCGGAGGAAATTGCGGATGGCATTCGTGCTGGCGATATCCGTTCTATTTCGAGGGCGATAACGCTTGTTGAGGACCATAACTCCCTGATAACCGGACGCAAGATTATCAAGTCAATATATAAAATGACAGGCAAAGCAGGAATAATAGGCATAACCGGGCCTCCTGGTGTGGGAAAAAGTACAATCATCGGGAACCTCTCTTCCATGCTCAAGGCAACGGGCAAAAAGGTTGCTGTGATTGCAATTGATGCGTCCAGCCCGTTCACAAACGGATCATTCCTGGGAAACCGCATCAGGATGCAGGACAAGCTTTATCGGGATGGTATATACATGCGATCTCTCTCAAGCAGGGGGTCAAGCGGTGGCCTGTCAAGAAGCACATGGGACGCGGTACGCGTGCTTGATGCTGCTGGTTATGACCGGATCATCGTAGAGACCGTAGGGGCCGGCCAGGCGGATCTTGACATACTCGGTATGGCGCATACTATTGCCGTTGCACTAGCTCCTGGCCTGGGTGACGAGATTCAGGCGATTAAGGCAGGCTTGATGGAGATTGCCAGTATTTTTATCATAAACAAGATGGACCGTGACGGTGCTTTCATGGCTATGAAGGACATTGAGGACAGCCTAGCCCTTACACCTCAGAATGAGTGGAAGATACCGGTAGTTGGGCTTAATTCCATAAATCTCGATGGTTACGAGGAACTTATAGCTGCTATCGAGAAGCATCTTGCCTATGTCAGAAAGAGTCCTGTTAACGCTAAAAAACGCTTCTTCAATGAGGTGAAGGCAGCCCTTATGGCCGAGTCCGAATTGAGAATAAATGCGCTGACAGAAAGTTCAATGTCAGGCCTGACCGATCTTGAGAGCGATGTAATGAAAAAGGTTGATCCATACACGGTGGCTGAAGAGATATCTAAATCCGTGCTTGGCGACATAGCCTGATTGTTTCTTTGTCGCTGTAAAGGATCGGAGATCAAATCTAAAGGATTCAGCAAACGCAGGATCAGGCTTTTATTTTCCTGGTTCTCTGTTTTCTCAAATCCTTGACTATAGCCTGGTATTTTGGGCTCTCTTTTGTGTAGCTATCAAGATCAGCAATGAATTTGCCGCTATTCAGAACAGTAAAACCGACGTTAATGAAATCCCTGATGTTTGCTTCCTGAATCTCGTTTGTTTTAGATGAAATGCAGTCTTGGATGATCACTGTATCAAAGTCATTCATGTCAGCATCATACGCAGTGGCCCTTATGCAGTTTGGCGTTTGTGTGCCCGTTATGGCAACAGCATCCACTCGGAGTCTCCTGAGAATAAGATCAAGTTCTGTGCGGAAAAATGCACTCCATTTCTTCTTTACTATAACGTAGTCACCGTTTTCCGGCTTAAGTGGTCCATAGAACTCGCCGGAGGTTGGCCCGGTGGAACTTAGTGATAATGGCCTGCCGTTGTCATTCCAGAATTTCCACCTGCTTACCTCTACATCGGATCCATCATCCCTGTATCCCCTAGCAATGAAAAAAATCGGGATTCCCTTGCTCCTGCATGCGTCAATAACCTTCTTTATTCTTGGAACTGTTTCCTTTGCTCCCGCGACGCACAGCGGAGAGTCGTTTTCAACAAACGCATTGATCATGTCAACTACAATAAGAGCTATCATATTGCACCTCGGTAGTTATCCCTGATGGCAATTTCAATCTTATGCAGTCGAGATTCATGGATATACGGTAACACAAGGCATTTCAAACCGGCATCAATGAAGCAAATTGGAGGCGGTGTAATACATGCCGGCGACCATGTCAAATCCTGATGTATGACCGATTCTTTCCAGTTCAAAGATCTTGTCATCTGGGTTATTTCCAGAATCCATTGCTTGAAGCACTTCCAGAAGTGGCTGCGGGAAATAACCGTCAAGCCCATCCAGAAGCATGGTCCTCGAAAATGCATTATTGTAACCGGCTATCAGAGGGCGAAGACCCTCGGTCCGATGTCCAGTAAGCTGCATGACAGCTATCGATCCCAGGATAAAGTCGTCACCGGAAGGTGTCAATCCAAACCCAATCCCCAAAAGAGTTCTGGTGGCATCCTCTACCGATCTGCATGTTCTAATCCTCCTTGCTTGCTCTTCCAGAACCTCTGCCTCAAATCCTTCCGCCGATGCTTGATTGATATATCCTTCAGCCACAAGGACAGCACTCATTATGCTTCTTTCCCTGGGAATAATATGATGCTGAAGCGAATTTCTGATAGAAATGGTGCTTGCACCTCCTTCTGAATGCAGAGCGAGGTCTATCCTGTTTTTCATAAGAGCAACAAAGCTGTCAGTATGCAGGATGTCGCCGTCGAATTCTGCACAGTTGATTGCAGGAATCTGCTCTGTATCCAGGACAACAGATGATGCTGTCAGGATACCTTTTCTGTTCAGAAGTGTGACAACGTGTCCACCAAACTCAACGTTGACTGCCCTCAAGGATCTGTGAAGAATGCTTCCCGTGCCGGTTGGTGCGGCTCTAAGACCGGTTTTCAGAACGTCAATCATAGACCATATGCTGCTGCGTACTCCTTCAGGGCATCATTGAAAGCTTTGAGTGGCGGATGCGAGATTCCCCCTCCGATCTGCCCTATACCAGCTTGCTTGTGGGCAATTCCCGTGTTAATAGTTGGCAGTATATTTGTCTCGTTCACCTTCAGTATGTCAATGCCAAGAGGTGCCCCGCGGAAATCCATTGCCGGAATCAAGATGTCCTTGCTCTGCCCGTACGTTATCTTGTAACCAAGTTCAGTTGCATGGATTGCATCTTTCACGGTTCCACCCACAAACCTTGTAACTGATGGGGCGGCCGCAGAGGACAGTCCTCCTAGGCCAAGCGTTTCCATTATGGCGCTGTCGCCGAAATCTCCCGCAGCATCTTTCTGGCTGAAACCCGTGAAGAAGAGCCCGACTGGTGGTTCCACTTTTCCAGTGAACCATTTTCCCTTCAGTCCGCTGACCTGTATACCGAAGTTGACGCCGTTTCTGGTCATCCTTGTGACGAGGGTGGAGTACTTGATCCCATCTGCGGGGTCTGCAAGTGCCTTCACTGCCGGCATTGCAAGGTTCAGGAAGAATTGCTCCCTCTCGGCAATGAATTTGAAAATTTCCCTGGCATTTGGAAGTTCCAGGAGATTCTCAGATATGCTTGACAGGAATAGCAGGGATGATGCCCTGTATCTCTGGTGAAGCTCGTCCCCCATCTGGACGCCCTCGGCTGCGATGTTCTTCAGGTCAACAGGTTTCTTCCTGACAACTTCCTTGAGCGCTGGTCCGAGGTTCTGGTTCATCCAGTGCAGTCGTTCCAGAACCTCCTTCCCGTTGGCTCCGAACCTTAGGATCTTTCCCCTGCCCTCGTGAAGGTTGCAATATGTCTTGTTCCCAAATTCTGGGTTCTCTATCACAGCGACGTACATTCCTGCTGTGGTTATGCCTGCCATTGGGCCGACTGAGTTCATCTCATGGCAGGGCTTGAATTCGAAATCTCCTCTCCTTGCCGTCCTGTCTGCCTCCTCCAGGCTATTAGCTTTGCCTTCGAACATTAAGGCGCCCTGTACCGCTGCTTTCATTGGATCTATCATATCAGGATAAGCGATCGGCGGACCTGCATGCAGAATTGTGTTTTCCTTCATTCCCGGAATAACCTTTCCAGCGTAGTTGAAATCTGTCAGCATCGCCTTGCCACGGTTCATAATGTCAAATGCCTTCTTGTTTGCCTTCTCTATCTCTTCACCTATGTCCATCTATATCACTTCCTTCCAAGTTTCTTCAATATTGATGATATGTCCTTATCAATCTTTGCTGGTGGTGACCAGTCCAAATTATAGTGCTCTATTCCCTGATCCTCCAGCGGTTTCACAAACCAGCTTGTTCCTACGTTGAATACTTTCAGTTTCTTTTCTTCTTTCATCTGGTTCACCTCATAATGCTTGCAGCATACTCAGCTGCTCTTGCTGCTGAACGGAACACAACTACCCCTTTATCCTCAAGCCTTTTTCTAATTGACTGGTATCCCTGGCTGTCTTTCTCTGTTCCGCAGATCGATGCTATTAAAACCGGTCCGTTCTTCATCTTGTCAAGACCGGCTATAGGGTCTTCAGCGGAACCGTAGCCAAGGATGATATCGAAAAGTATGACCCTGACATCCTTGCGGCTGCTTTCCCTGACCAGGAAAGAGTTCCTCGAAACAGGATCAATCATTGGATGCGGCTTTCCTGCGACGTATTCCTCTGCGCCGGTATCAATGCACACATTCAGGTTATCGAAATCCTTTTCGACCCTGTATTGGTTGTCTGCGGGAGCGTTTGAATAGACATGTACGCCCTTCCCATGAAGGATGGATTGTGCCTGATAACATAGACTCCCGCCAACGAAAAAACCTCGTAGCAGGTTCCTCTCTTTCCCCGGCACCTTCATCTTCGGGAACGCCTCCTGTTGAACCTTGTCTCCTTTACCGATCTTGCTCATAAGGTGGGATACGCCATCATCTATGTTACCCGTAACATATGTGTTACCTGAATTGTATTGCTTCTCGCTTCCGAGCGAGATGAACACAGAAGGTATGTGCCCCATGGATTCAAGCAATGCCCTCTCAACGGAGGGATCCGGCTTTTTGCATACCAATGCGATGGCAGAACATCGTTCTTTCAGAAAATTCAGCGCCTGCTTTGACATGATCCCGTTTATTGACTCCTTAAGGTCGTTACTTCCTACACCGATAGCATAAGAAACTCCCAATCCGTTCCTGTCCATTAAAACTGACAGCTCCTGGATACCTGTTCCTGATGATCCTATTATGCCTATGTCGCCTGTTGCCTCAAGTGCATTCGAGAATCCGAGTCCCTTTCCTTGTATGATAGATGTTCCGCAATCAGGGCCCATCACAAACAGGCCCTTGCTGGCACCCTTGGTTTTGAGCCTCAATTCCTGATCTATCGGCACGTTGCTGCTGAATATATGTACGTTTGCACCTGAATCAAGGCTCTTATCCGCTACGTCGTAGGCATACTCACCCGGCGTCGAGATGAAGACAACTGGAAAATCATCAGGTGCAACCAGGTCAGGCAGATCGTCAAGGGTGTAGCTGGTTTTATGCTGGACCATGCCAGTATCTATCAGGTTGATTGCGTTTTTTATTGCGTCCTCGCATTTCTTCCCCGACTCCGCTTCGACCGCAATTATGACTGAGTTGGCGCTCACCCCGGATGGCGGATGAAAACCGGCCATCACCAGAAATGAAATGTTTTCGGCAGTTGCCACCATACAGCTTGCCTTGGATACACCCTGCATCTTTTCTATTTCCCTGCTGATCTGCATCAGCAGGACTGAATCAATATATCTTCCTTCTATTACATGATATTTTTCTTCCAAATATACCACCTGATTGCAGAATTAATTAGGATTGCTATTCGATACATAATTTTGATCTGAAAAATATTTAAGTGGACTGCAAGGTCCACTATTCTTTTGTTGCGTTGACAAGGATTGCGTTCCTAGGCAGGAACCTCCTTAATCATTGCCATCCTTACCTGGAGGTATCCGAAAATTGGCCCTATTGCGTTAACAACGAACGATGAGATGAAAGCTGCGTAGATATTCCCCGGTATAAAACCGAATCCGCCGAAGTATGTACTGAAGAATGTTGCAAATCCGTAGAATATGGCAGGGGTGTATTTTATCGGATTCCAGTACCTGGTACCCCATAGTATCGGTTGGTTCACCAGGAATATGATTATCCCATCAAAGAAAATCATCAATGGCAGGTTCGCAGCATGCGGGTTAACTATATTCATCAGGAAGGCACCGGCAAATCCCCATATGTCCCCCCATAATATTGCGACATACATCTTCTTGAATGTCGGCATCGCATGCCCCTTTCCACCTCCGCCTGCGGCAAAATAGCCTGCCCATGTGATGAACACACCCCAGGGTGGGAACATCAAGGCATAGGGCTTGGGAAGAACCCCCGATATCACAAACGCTGCCGTCAATCCAGCCAAAAAGGCTCCAGTTATTGCTGTCGGTATTATTTCCTTTGTTTTCGTCGCCACTTCTTTATCACATCCAGTTTTTGAGTTCTAAAAGCTCGCTTCTGTACACTACTTTTCCCCTCTTGATAACGTATTTCCTCACAGGCACATCGAGGAATATATCAGATACTGCCTTTGTTCCTAGCACGACCAGATCGGCTTGTTTACCAACCGCCAGGCCATATTTATCAGATATCCTGAGTATCTTTGCGGCGTTCTCGGTTATCATCCTCAGGAGCAACTTCTGATCCGATATGGAACCCAGCTGCGCTGCATGCTCGAAGAGTGAACCTATCATCAGTAGATCTCCCCTTCCGAACGGTGTGAAGGCATTTCTGATGTTGTTTGAAGAGAAAGCCACGTTTACTCCGCCCTCTACAAACGGCTTTGGATTGATGACTCCTCTCCTGACCTTATTAACGTCCCCTCTGCCGCTCAGGTACATGTCTGTTGCCGGCAGCGGCACTATGTTGATGCCTGCTTTTGCCATCCTTGCGATTGTGTCCTTCAGGAGGGCAGGATCGATACTGGATAGCGACGTCATGTGCCCCACTGTGACTCTTCCCTGATAGCCTTCCTTTATCGTCTTCTCGATTATGTAATCGATAGATCTGTATCTGAGATCATCCGGGTTATCGCCGAAATCAGCATGGAAGTCGAGATCCTTCTTATACTTCTTGGCAAGGCCGAACACAAGATCAATGTGCTTCTTCGTGTCTTCATATGAGTTCTCGTTGTATGGACAGCCTCCTACCACATCTGCGCCAAGTTTCATGGCTTCTTCGAGAATTTCGAACGCCCCGGGCAGCTTGATTATACCCTCCTGTGGGAAAGCCACCACCTGCATATCGACGGCGTTGGCATACTCTTTCTTGAGCTGAAGCATGACCTTGAAGCCTGTCAGTCCACCAAGAGGATCCGTGTCCGGATGCGCTCTGACATAAGTAGTACCATGTGCAATTAGCATTTCAAGAACAGCGCGTGATCTGGCAAGGACTTCGTCGTACTGGAATCCTTTCTTCAGTTCGCCGGTTATTTTGATTGCGCCTGCAAGCGTTCCCTCTAGATTTGGTTTAACTCTCTCTAGCAGTGCCTTGTCCAGATGGATGTGGCTTTCGATAAAAGACGGGACAACCACATCACCGTTTACGTCTATTACGTTGGCTGAGGACAAATTCTTGTCGATCTTAGATATCTTCCCTCCAGATATCCCAATATCGACCAAGTCCTTGTCGTCGTCGATTCGAGCCCTTTTGATAACGAGGTCAAAATCTGTCATATTTCCCCTCCGGGATTATAGATTTTCAGCGTGTATATTGAATTTTTTATTATACCAGTTCAAAGTTGGTATATATATGCGTGTCATTCTCTATCATTATGATCTCAGTCATGGTCGGCTGTTTTGAACGTGATTTTAGTATTATATTGGTCCATAGATTCAAATCTAAAATAAAATCAAGCGAGATTCGATAATCGACGAGAATAATGCAAAAGTGATAGTAATTATTATCACAAATTTGCAAGTTGAATCGTGTCTATCAAAAGCATATTATACTACCAATTGTATTGGTCAACCTGCTTCTAGATTCGCAGAATTATGAAGAAAAAAATCAATCCTGTTCCAGATTAAATATTTAAACTCGGCGGTACTGAGCCAACTTCCCGTCGGGATCTATTATGGAAAGAATGGTGATAGCATTTGGAGGAAACGCTCTTTTGAGGAGCGGAGACAAGGCGACGTATGAAATTCAGTTGAAAAGGGCCACCGACGCATTCGAGAAGCTTACAAACGTCATCCAGAACAATGAGGTTGTGGTTTCCCACGGAAATGGCCCGCAGGTTGGGGGGATACTGCTGCAGAATGAGGCGTCGAAGAATATCACTCCTTCATTACCGCTACATTCATGCGGTGCAATGTCGCAGGGGCTTATCGGAGAGATACTTCTTAACGCATATGATTCGGTAAGGTCTCGGATTGGCTTTGAAAAGAATGCCTCAGTAATAGTGACAAGAACGCTTGTCGATAAAAACGATCCCGCTTTTACAACCCCTAGTAAACCAATTGGCCCTTTCTATAAGAAAGAGGAGGCAGAGGAACTTGCTAGAGTTAATGGCTGGATCGTCAGGGAAGAAAAAGGGAAGGGTTACCGGAGGATAGTTGCATCCCCCCAGCCGCTGGAGATTGTGGAAAGACCGGCGATAATATCGCTTCTGATGAGTGGTCTGCTCCCCATTGCGTCTGGAGGCGGAGGGATACCGGTTGTAAAGTCCGATCATGGATATTCAGGTGCAGATGCAGTGATAGACAAAGACCTTGCTTCATCATTCCTGGCAATTACCTTAAAGGCACAGAGATTTGTCATTCTCACGGATGTGGAAAATGTAATTCTCGACTTTGGAACCAGTAAAGAGAAAAAACTCGGTAGGTTATCTGCTGGCGAGCTTGAGAAATACTACAAGGAGCGCCATTTCCCTGGAGGAAGCATGGGACCAAAGGTCAAGGCGGTCGTGGAATTCGTTAAAAAGACCGGTGGACATGCATCAATAGGTAGTCTGGATCATGCGGAAGACGTTGTCAGCGAAAAATCAGGAACACAGGTATTTCCTGATTAATTTTCTGCACAGTAACTGCAGTAAAAGCGCCTGGTGTTTCACATCCATCAAGTGGGACTGCGGTTTTGGTATTGATAATTCCTGACAAACAACTAATCTGAAGACAATCTGTGATGATGTTACATTCACATTGCGCACAAGCGATGGTTCTTCAAATCGGCTAGATTCTGAAACATTAAACTTATCATTCTCGTGGGCATTTCCAGCCAAGAATGACTAAGCCGAGTGTTGCTATTGTTTCCCTTGGCGGGACAATTTCAATGGCAAAGAAGGTTGACGCAGGTGTAGTGCCTAACCTTGATGCGGAAAGCCTGGTATCATCTCTCCCTGAATTAAGGGATATAGCGGAGATAAAGACCGTGCCATTCCGAATGGTAGCATCTTCCGGTCTTAAACTGGCTGATCTTCTTGCCTTGCGGGAGGAGTTAGATAATTTGCTCCAGCACGAGGTTGATGCTGTTGTTGTAACCCAGGGCACTGACACGATAGAGGAGACATCTTTTCTTCTAAATCTTACCATCAAATCAGATAAGCCGGTCGTCGTTACGGGAGCGATGAGAGATCCAACCACCCCGGGATCCGATGGACAGACTAACCTTATCGCTGCGGTACGCGTAGCTGCAAGCGGCCGTACAACTGGCTTAGGAACAGTTGTTGTAATGAACGATGATATACATCATTCAAGATACGTTAAGAAGACACATACATCAAACCCGGCTGCTTTCAGTTCCTTCCCTCTGGGCCCGATTGGCTGGATTTCCGAGGATCGTGTCAGGATAGCACTGAAACCGGCAACTGAGAGATTGAGAATAACTGTAGATCCAGGAAGTCCTGAGAAAGAGGTATTGCTGTTCACTGCTTTGCTTGGTGATTCCGGAAAGCTTATCAGGCATGTGGCGGACCTTGGATATGATGGTATTGTGCTGGAAGCCATGGGGGCAGGACACATCTATCCCTCCATTGTGGATAGTCTAGAAAATCTGGCTTCCAGGATGCCGGTTATTCTGGCATCCCGGACAAGAAATGGGGAAATACTTTCAAAGACCTATTCATTCCATGGAAGTGAAAGTGATCTGCTTAAGCGTGGGCTTATATCGGCAAGATCTTTGAATCCGCTAAAGGCCAGGATTCTTCTTTATCTGCTCCTGAGAGCAAGGAAATCAAAAGACGAGATAAGAAGCGTTTTTGAAAACTGGGTATAATTCCAGAAGAATCAGCCTTCCTTCGCATTTAGACTGATGCCTTTATCTTATGGGTTAGTCCATATAGCATCTACAGGAAGTTATAGCAAGTGGTCATAGAGAATGATGAAACATGTTTTATCGTCTAAATTATACGGGTGGCATGAAGGTTTCATTCAGGCAGGAAAAAGGGAAGGGATTCGTTTCAACTGTAGAAGGAAAGGAAACGCTCACAATAGATGATCATTATGCAAACAGGCCCGAGATTTACAGCCCTACTGAACTTTTGCTCTTTGCTGCCGGATCCTGCAGTGGACCGGATGTGCTGGGAATATTAGAGAAGATGAAGCAGCAGCTTGACAGATATGAGTGTGAGATCTCCGGCGAACGAATGACCGAATTCCCAAAGATCTTCAAATATGTGAATGTGCACTACAAGGCCTGGGGAAAGGTTAAGCCTGAGGCTCTTAAAAAGGCAGCAAACCTCTCGCTCTCAAAATATTGCCATGTTGGAATCACTCTTGCGAGGGCAGGAATTGATGTTACGTACTCTTATTCAGTGAACGGCGAGACTATTGAGGAGTTCCTGCATCCCATCCAGGAAGAGTGAGACGCTAAAAAGATCTCAGAAAGTCAAGCAAATATGTTCACTTTCTCGGTCTCATCGTCGGGAATGCAAGGAGTTCCTTGATGGATATATTATCCGTTAATATCATAGCCAGCCTGTCTATGGATAGGCCGATGCCAGCAGTTGGCGGCATTCCAAACTCAATGGCTTCCAGGAAGTCCTCATCCGAAGGTGGTGCTTCAGCATCTCCTCGAAGTCTTTCCCTCTCCTGATCCTCAAACTTTTTCCTCTGCTCGATCGGATCGGTGAGCTCCGAGTAACAGTTGCCCTCCTCTCTCCCTGCAATAAATACCTCGAATCTTTCGCTGAGTTTAGGGTTTCCTCTCTTATCCTTTGTGAGCGGACACATATAAGCGGGAAAATCAAGCACGAAGGTCGGATCATGAAGATTCGGCTTAACGTATTTATCAAAGAGTCCATCCGCTACATGATAGGCGTTGAATGTGGATGTCTTTAAACCTTCACGCATAGCTACTTCGCGGGATTCCTCGTCTGTAAGGGTAGAAACGTCGATTCCCGAAAGCTTCTTGACTTCCTCGACCCAGTACACTCTCTTGAATGGAGGTGTGAAATCAAGCTCCTTTCCCTGGTAAGTTATCTTATAACTACCAAAAAGTTCCTTGACCAGTGATGATAAAAGCTCTTCCGTCATGGTCATGAAATCATTGTAATCCTTGTATGCCTCGTAGAATTCCACCTGTGTGAATTCAGGATTGTGTGTTGAGTCTATATCCTCATTCCTGAAGTCCTTAGATACCTCATACACCTTTTCCAGTCCACCTATGATAAGCCTCTTGAGATAGAGCTCATCCGATACCCTTAGATAGAAGTCGGCGTCAAGTGCCCTGTATCGCGTCACAAATGGTTCGGCATTTGCACCTCCATATGTTGGCTGGAGAATTGGTGTCTCAAATTCTATGTAACCGCGAGAGTCAAGGAACTTCCGGAAATAGCTAAGAATTTTTGCCCTGATTATGAAAAATTTCCGGACTTCCGGGTTTGCAGCGAGATCGAGATGTCTTTTCCTGTATCTTATCTCTGTGTCGCTCAGTCCATGAAACTTTTCTGGCATTGGGCTCAACGATTTGGAAAGAACTGTTATTTCATGAGCCTCTATACTTATCTCACCACGCTTTGATTTATTTATGGTGCCATGAATCCCGAGAATGTCACCCATGTCTATTAAGTCAAGCAGGGCCATGGATTCAGGTTTAGTCATCTGAGGCGACAAGAGAACCTGGATCTTCCCTGAAGAATCAAGAATGTCGATAAAGTAGAGCTGTCCCATATGGCGGATGCTCATGGCCCTTCCTGCGATCGATGTCTGGATTCCTTTGAGTGTTTCGAAGCCATTCTTGATCTCTTCCGCGTGCATTTCCTGCCTGAAAGAATATGGGTATGGGTTTATACCTGTCTCCAGCATTTTTTTTAGTTTTTCCTGCTTAAACCTGTCTATCATCCTAGTATCCTATCTCCTACTGAAAGCCTTCCATGTCGAGCGCACTTGGATGCTTTCTGCATCGCACTGCCCGGTAAGAAACGTGGTTTCCTCTTAATGCATGACAAAAAATCATTTTTATTAACTTTGGGGCCCAGGTGCCTTATTTTCTTATGCCAACTAACCTGGTCCGGATTAGCGACCTTAGCCTCACGCCAGATATTTCATCGTCTGCCATCTTTGAAGCGAGTACAACTGCGAGTATAGGTTTTCCGCCTTCCTTTTTTATGTCTGCAATGGTTCGCTTAAGGGTCTCCCCTGTGCTTGCAACGTCATCCACTATGACTATGTTTTTGCCCTTGACGGATGCAAAGTTGCTGCTGAAAACTCCCTCCTTTCTCGCAGGATGCGGCCTGTAAACAATTAGCTCCTTGTCAAGGAAATATGAAGCCATTGTTGCAAAGGGGATCCCGTTAATTGTAATTCCAAGAATTGCGTCTGCGACGACGTTCATTGAGGTGGATTCTTCTTCTATGATATCACAGATTGTCTCTGAAAAAGCACTTATCCTGCTCCCATAGACACCGATTGTTCTCCATCCTATCTTTACATCCTGCACAGTTGACTCTTTCAGGAATTCCTTACTGAGAAGCCAGGTAACGGTGTTGACCGACAGATGTAATTCTGTTGATATCTCCTTATCGGACATTCCTCTGTTCTTAAGCTCAAATGCGCGCTTGTAAAGCTCCTCAATACTTTTCATTTCCATCACTTTCTGCTGTATTGTTATTATTAAGACATATTATATTTTACTTATCCGTTTATTTAGTGTGGTCACATGTATCTAGAATGATTGACCGGCTTGGATAAAAGAACAAATTCTGCCTATAGAGAGTTCTCAATTTCTCTCCTAATTATCGAGGCAATTGCGACCAGTTCATCCTTTGCTGAGATTTTCCGTTCCCATTTAAGCGGCTTATCCGAAAACCTGCCCTTATCTGAAACACTAGGTATCGATGTGGAGCAGAACCTTGGTATCATGTGTACGTGATAATGCATCACCACCTGATTTGCACAGGATCCGTTGTTCTGTCCTACATTCAGGCCATCGGCATGAAGTGCCCGAAGCAATATCGGAGATATTTTCCTGACGAGATCATGAACGCGAACGTAGTCTTCGCTTTCTATATCCAGTATGCTCCCGTAATGCTTCTTCGGAATGACAAGCAGGTGCCCCTCTTCAACAGGAGCGTAGTCCATGAAGGCCATCGTATCTGTATCCTCATAGACAATAGCCGCATTTCTTTTAGCGACAACATCTGCACAGAATATGCATTCAGTATCGTACATTCACGTTGACATACTTTCACTAATAATAAGACTTCATGAGAGGATCCGGGAGCAGATCCATTGTGGTGTAGTTATATAAGATCTTGGATTATTATTGTTGGAGGATTGAAGGTTGAGGCAGCACCCTCATACCTGCTCAGAGAAGGTTATA
>JBMFWM010000005.1:0-30476 GCA_049965275.1 Thermoplasmata archaeon
TTCTACAATGAGATGAGGCACATGACCTATGCTTATTGAATTAGGAAACACACTTGCCCTAAAAAATCAATTAAATACCAGAATTGACTGGAAATGGCGAAAATCTGCAGTCATCATATACAAAGTTGCTCCCTAATCTAAATATATGAGATGTCTGAAATTCATCAAATCACACATGCAAATGGGCTCGTATAGATGCCAGAAGAATCAGAAAGACTTCCCTTGGATGATGATCAGAATTATATAGAGACAATCAATCTGGGTGCGGTGACGGCCATAACAGTGGGGTAACACCCGGTCTCATTCCGAACCCGACGGTAAAGCTCACTGTGCCCTTCACGCGTACTGTCTTCCGCGAGGGGATGGGAAATGGGGGTCGCTGTCATCACTTTCCAATTATTTTTTGTATTGTGTTGACTGTTAAGGGATATTTTTTCTATTACATTCTCATAACTGACGTTAAGGAACAGCTAACATGAACGATACTGAAGACTCGAAAATTACTCCCTGGGAAGTTTCTGGAAGGGTTGATTATGATAAAATTATGACAAAGTTCGGCACCGAACCAATCGATCAGAACATAATCAAATCACTTGCCAGTCTTACCGGTGGTGATGTCCACTTCATGCTCAGAAGAGGGATTTTCTTTACACACAGGGATCTGGGTTGGCTTCTTCAGCAGATTAAGACAGGAGAAAAATTCTATCTTTACACAGGAAGAGGGCCATCAGATCATACCCACATAGGACATCTAGTCCCATGGGTTTTCACCAAATGGCTTCAGGATAAGTTTCACGCAAAGCTGATCTTTCAACTCACGGACGATGAGAAATTCCTGTTCAACGAAAATCTTGACACAGAGAAGACGCATTCACTTGCTCTCGATAATGCACTGGATATAGTGGCTCTTGGATTTGATCCAAAACTCACGGAAATTATGATAGATACAGACAGATCGGGTCTGCTATACCCTCAAGCAATAAAGATAGCGAAGAAGATCACATTCTCAACAGTGAAGGCCACTTTTGGATTCGACGCGTCTGCAAACATAGGTATGATTTTTTACACAAGCATACAGGCGGTCCCGGCAATGATTGAAAGTGTACGGGCTGGTAAGAATGTACCTTGCCTGATCCCGTATGGAATCGATCAGGACCCGCACTTCCGGATAGCAAGAGATGTACTTCCAAGACTTGGTTACCTTAAGCCTGCCAGCATCATGAGCATTTTCATTCCACCGCTTTCAGGGGTCGATGGTAAGATGAGCTCTTCTGATCCGAACAACGCTATCTTTGTCACAGATAGTGAAAGCGTAGTCAGGAAAAAGATTAACAAATATGCCTTTTCAGGCGGCAGGACTTCAGTGGAAGAACACAGAAAACTTGGCGGCAATCCAGACATCGACGTGAGCTATCAATGGTTAAAGATAATGTTCGAGCCAGACGATGCTAAGCTCAAAAAGATTCATGACGACTATATTTCCGGTTCCCTTCTGAGCGGGGAAATGAAATCTCTGTTGATCGAACGGGTCAACGCGTTCCTGAAGCACCACCAGGAACTAAGGGAGCGTGGCAAAGATACTCTTCATAAATTTCTGGCCGAGCGTTAATGTATTAAATTAGCGCATGAAAAGATCTGCATCCATTTTCGCCTTCAGTGTTCGAAGGTTGTCAGGTTGGAAAAGTCCATATTCCGTGATATACGCAGTAACGTACTTGCTGGGTGTAACATCAAATGCCGGGTTTCTGGATCTTGACGTTTCCGGTGCCAAACGCTTTTCTCCGATGGTCAGGACTTCTTCCTCCCCTCTTTCCTCTATCGGTATTGCATCGCCAGTCTTAAGGGAGAAATCAAAAGTACTGCCCGGTGCAGCTACATAGAATGGAACTCCATTCTCTTTGGCTAACACTGCCTTTTCATATGTGCCTATTTTGTTCGCAAAGTCCCCATTTGCAGCTACCCTGTCTGCACCTACAATGGCCAAGTCAATTTCACCCTTCTTCATGAAATACCCGGCTGCATTGTCCGCTATGATATAATGCTCTATTCCTTCCTGTCCCAGTTCCCAGGCTGTAAGCCTTGCACCTTGAAGCCGGGGTCTGGTCTCATCAACGAAAACTATTATCTTTTTTCCTTCTGAATTTGCTATTCTCATAGGTGCAAGGGCGGTTCCCCAGTCAACCACTGCAAGCGCTCCTGCATTGCAGTGCGTCAATATCTTACTGTTCTGCTTTATCAGCATGTTGCCAATCTCGCCGATTTTCTTGCATCTCCCTGTGATCTCGTTGGCATATCTCCTCGCTGCACCCGAATCAAATGAATTAGCCTTCATGTAAGATATTGCCTTGAAAAGATCGAAAGCTGTTGGCCTCGTATTTCCAATTAACTCTACCGCTTTCTGCATATCTTCGCCTGCATTCTTTGCCATTGCAAGGCCATATGCTGCTGCAACTCCTATAGCAGGCGCTCCCCTGACTATCATATCCTTAATGGAATATGCAATGTCTTCGCTATTTCTGGCAGTATAAATTTCAACTGCTTCAGGAATCTTGCGTTGATCTATCATCCTGACACAGTTATCTTCCATCCACACTGCAAGGATATTCTTGGTCTGCCCGTCTGTGGTTACTTTCATGACTACTCAAACCGAAATTGAAAGCCAGATATTAAAATTGCATACACTTCGGTGGCAAAAGAAATTGATTTAACCTATGCGAGCGGGAAGCCCCCTGCGTTAGCTGGGGGAGGATTTCACGCTAAAACTATCAAATTGTGGCTAAACCTGCTTAGGGCAATTAAATATCAAAAAGATCGCATACTTTTCAAGATACCAAAGTATAAAAAATAACATTACTAATATTTATATTCTGAGTATCAATGCAGAGCGCTATCGTTTAGGGCCCGTAGCTCAGTCAGGTAGAGCATCTGGCTTTTAACCAGGTGGTCGGGGGTTCGAACCCCCCCGGGCCCGCGGTGGATGTGATAAAATGGCGAAATACAACGTGTTGCACCATGAAATGGTGCCTGAGCACCATCTTGTAGAGAAGGGTAATGAGGAAAGAGTTTTATCTGAATTGGGGATACCGAAGGAACTGCTGCCCAAAATTATTAAGAGTGACCCTGCCGTAAGAGCGTTAGAAGAGATCCATGGTCCTATCGAGCCAGGAAGGATCATTGAAATCGTAAGGAAGAGCCCCACGGCTGGCATTTCAAGGTATTATAGGGTTGTAGTGAGAGAGGTTTCTAGATGAAGGAGATTGTTAACGCATTTTTTAAGACAGAAAGTATAGTAAATCACCAAATCGAATCATTCAACTATTTTGTTGCAACAAAAAATAATCCAAATAGTGTAATGCAGCAGGTCGTAGACGAAACCAAGGTCACTGATGAAGACGAACCCGGCATGATGACTCTGGATAAAACAAAGACCGGCGGTCGCGACATTAAAATCTATTTTTCAAGGAAGAAGGGAAACGGCAAAAATCAGTCTGAGGCAAGTATTTGGGTAGACAGACCTGAGATCAAAGAAGCCTCTGGGGCCTCTAACCAGATAACTCCAAATGAAGCAAGGTTAAGGGACCTTCACTATCTGGCACCCGTTAACCTTAAAGTGAGGATATTCGAGGATGGGGTCGAGAAGGAGCCAGAAACAATCAAAATAGGTGATCTACCAGTAATGATAAGATCCAAGGTCTGCACTTTGCACGAAAGCAACCTTGATTCATACATTGAGAAAAACAGTGGCCCAGTCAACGGTACCAGAAAGGAGAAGTTGCAGTACGTTGGTGAGGATCCGGATGATGCCGGCGGTTATTTTATCATAGGCGGAGGAGAACGCGCCATAGTTTCGCTTGAGGATCTTGCACCTAACAAGATACTCGTAGAGCATGAGGAAAAATATGATGCGATGCTCGAAGTTGCAAAGGTCTTCTCACAGAAAGGTGGATTCAGGGCTCTCACTTCTATGGAAAAGCAGGCAGATGGCGGTATAAATGTTACTATCCCATCAGTCGCTGGAACAATTCCACTAGTAATACTTATGAAGGCACTCGGCCTGGAAAAGGATGTCAGGATTCATGATTCAATTGCATCAGTAAGAGGCATGGAGCCAATAATATATTCAAATATTGAGGACGCGCACGATCCAAAATACCTTCCGCCTTCAGGAGTGAATACAACAGTAGATGCAATCTCGTATCTGGAGAAGAGATTTGCAGCCGGACAGGCAAAAGAATTTAGGGAGAAGAAAGTCTCCCAGATGCTTGACAAATCACTGCTCCCCCACCTCGGCGATATGCCTGAGGACAGGATGAAGAAGGCGGTATATCTCGGCAGAATGGCCAGATCTCTTCTGGAGCTGCATCTTGGTATCAGGAAAGAGGACGATAAAGACCACCTTTCAAACAAGAGGATCAAACTTACCGGCGATCTAATGGAAGAACTCTTCAGGGCTGCTTTCCAGTCGGTTATGAAGGATCTTAAATATCAGCTGGAGAGAACATTCAACAGGAAGAAAGGTATCCGTTTGAGACCAGCTATTAGACAGGATCTTCTTACACAGAAGATCCTTCATGCAATGTCAACCGGAAGCTGGAACAGTGGAAGAACAGGAATATCCCAGCTTCTTGACAGGGTCTCGAACGTGAGCACCCTGAGTCATCTAAGAAGAATAATTTCCCCACTTACGAGATCGCAGCCGCACTTTGAAGCTCGCGATCTACACCCGACGCAGTGGGGCAGAATTTGTCCCAACGAAACACCAGAAGGACAGAATTGTGGACTGGTTAAGAATGCAGCCCTTCTCATCAACGTAACTGAAGGAATTGATGAGGCACCAGTTTTGCAGCTCCTTGCCGCAAACAACCTGATGGAAGAGGCAGAGATCGGAAATAAGCTCGGCAGGGTATACGTTAACGGCGATTTCGTTGGATATCATGAGAATCCTGCAATCCTAACGGCGCTTATAAGAAAGGAAAGAAGAGCAGGCCGCCTTTCAAGCGAAGTCAACGTTAAGCATGATACAGAAACCAATGAAGTCATCATAAACTGTGACAGGGGAAGACTTAGAAGGCCATTGCTGACAGTTAAGGACTCTGATGTGACAGTCGACAAAGAGACGCTGAAGAAGATAGATAACGGAGAATTCACAATAAACGAAGCAGTTGAGCATGGATACATTGAGTGGATTGACGCGGAAGAGGAAGAGAACCTTTTGATCGCGATCTACGCATATGAAATCCCGGATAAATGCCCCAATTGCTCAACCTATCTGCACAGGAACATCGTAGGATGGGTGAACCCCGGGAAGACTGATGGAGATACCGTACAGATAGAGTGCAGTGAATGCGGCGCCAGATTCACGTCTAAAAAGCTGCTGAACAAAGATCACACACATCTTGAAATCGATCCATCCCTTATTCTTGGCGTTGTCGCATCCGTCATTCCATATCCGGAGCATAACTCTTCACCGAGGATCACCATGGCTGCTGCCATGACAAAGCAGAGCATTGGGCTATATGCATCTAACTTTAGGATAAGGAGCGATACAAGAGGGCACCTGCTTCACTATCCGCAGGCTCCACTAGTTAAGACAAGAGTTATGGACTATATCAAATACGACAGGAAGCCGGCTGGGCAGAACTTCGTCGTTGCAATCCTTTCATACCAGGGTTACAATATCCAGGATGCAATTGTATTCAATAAAGCGGCTATAGAACGAGGTCTTGGAAGGAGCTCCTTCTTCAGAACCTACAGCGCAGAAGAGCGCAGGTATCCTGGCGGACAGGAAGACAAATTCGAGATACCCACGCACGACGTTCTGGGAGCAAGGGCAGAGGAATATTATAAGAACCTTGACGAAGAAGGCATCATATATCCTGAATCTTATGTACAAGGTTCAGACGTTCTTGTTGGAAAGACTTCGCCTCCGAGATTCCTGGAGGAAGGCGGCGACAAGCTCGGACCACAGCGCAGGCGTGAATCCTCAATAACCATGAGACCAAATGAACAGGGGTATATTGATAACGTCATCCTGACAGTATCTGAAAGCAACAGCAAAGTCGTAAAGATAAAGGTCAGGAGCGAAAGGATCCCTGAACTTGGCGATAAGTTTGCCTCAAGGCATGGCCAGAAAGGCGTAATAGGTGCTGTGGTGCCACAGGAAGATCTTCCGTTCACGGAAGACGGAATCATTCCGGATATTATCATCAATCCGCATGCTATCCCGTCCAGGATGACCGTTGGCCACATATTGGAAATGATCGGTGGAAAAGTTGCTTCCATGAAGGGATCGACTATAGATGGTACCATATTTTCAGGAGAACCGGAAAGAGGTCTTAGGGATGGTCTCGAGAAATATGGATTCAGGAGATCCTCGACCGAGGTAATGTACGACGGCATTCTTGGAACAAAATTCAAGGCTGATATCTTTACAGGTGTCATCTATTACCAGAAGCTCCATCATATGGTAGCAGGCAAATTCCATGCCAGATCGAGAGGACCTGTCCAGATACTCACCAGACAGCCAACAGAGGGAAGATCCAGGCAGGGTGGTCTCAGATTCGGAGAAATGGAGCGAGATACATTAATTGCACACGGAGCTGCAATGGTCATCAAGGACAGGCTGCTGGACCAGAGCGATGGGACCATTCTCTACATATGTGGAAATCCAAAATGCGGGCACCTTGCAATTTATGACAGAAGGAAAGGAACACTCAAATGCCCAGTTTGCGGTAATACAGGTAACATCCATCCGGTTGAGTCCAGCTATGCTTTCAAGCTGATGAGGGACGAGCTTTCTTCAATGGGTGTAATGATGCGTCTTATCTTGGGTGATTTAAAATGAATGAGGGTATATCAAAAAGAATTTTTTCCATAAATTTTGCGCTGCTGTCCCCAGAGGAGATCAGGAAGATGTCCCAGATTAAGGTCATCACCGCTGATACGTACGATGATGACGGATATCCGATCGAGAGAGGGTTGATGGACCTTCACCTCGGCGTTATAGAACCAGGCTTGAAATGCGCAACCTGCGGAGGAAAGGTCGACGAATGCCCGGGTCATTTCGGGCATATAGAGCTTGCAATGCCCGTGGTGCACGTAGGATTCATAAAAGAGATCAAGACATTCCTCGATGCGGCTTGCGGAACATGCGGCAGAGTAAAGCTGGTTCCTGAGAGACTTGAAGAATTCAGGGTAAGGGTAAAGGAAATAGAAAGTACCACAAGCGATCCTGACGCTCTTTCAGTTGCGTCCAAGAAATATGTTGAAGAAGCAACATCGACGCCTATCTGTCCTCACTGCGGTGCGCAGCAGAAGAAAGTATTCCTTGACAAGCCCACCACATTCAGGGAAGAACAGATCAAGATAACTCCGAAGGAGATAAGGGAAAGACTTGAAAAGATTCCTAACGAGGAACTTTTCCTTTTCGGAATGAACTACGAGGTTGCAAGACCAGAATGGATGGTATTGACTGTTTTGCCTGTTCCACCCATTAACGTAAGGCCATCCATAACGCTTGAAACAGGAGAGAGAAGCGAAGACGATCTTACGCACAAGCTTGTTGATATCATAAGGATAAGTCAGCGTCTCCGCGAAAGCAGGGATAATGGATCTCCCCAGCTGATCATAGAAGATCTTTGGGATCTGCTGCAGTTCCATGTAACGACATACTTTGACAATCAGACAGCGGGTATACCGCCCGCAAGGCATAGGTCAGGGAGAGCCCTGAAAACCCTTGCACAGAGATTAAAAGGAAAAGAGGGCAGATTCAGGTCGAACCTATCGGGTAAGAGGGTCAACTTTTCTGCAAGAACAGTGATATCGCCAGAACCTTTCCTTTCAATAAATGAAATCGGTGTTCCAGAGAAGGCAGCACGGGAATTGACTGTCCCCGTGATGATTAATATATTCAATCTCGAAAGCATCAGGGAGATCGTCAAGCACGGTCCTGAGCCGAGAGATGAACTTGGCAGATACCTGCCAGGTGTAAACTACATTATCAGGCCAGACGGAAGAAGGATGAAAGTTACAGTCCAGAACGCTGAAGAAAGTTCCAAAAGGATTGAGGTCGGTTGGACCGTTGAGAGACAGCTAATGGAAGGAGACATCGTTCTCTTTAACAGACAACCTTCCCTGCATAGAATGTCCATGATGGGTCATACCGTAAGAATCCTTTCTGGACAGACATTCAGGTTTAACCTTGCTGTGTGCACTCCTTACAACGCGGATTTCGATGGCGACGAAATGAACCTTCATATACTGCAGAAGGAGGAGGCAAGAGCCGAAGCAAGGATTATAATGAAAGTCCAGGAACAGATAATGTCCCCAAGGTTTGGCGGTCCTATTATCGGCGGAATACATGATCATATCACGTCGCTTTTCCTTCTCACGCATCTTAATCCTCTTTTCACTGAGGAGGAGACAATGCATATCATGAGCTACGTGCCTGATCCCAGGATGCCGGAACCTGAAATAATCGATGGAAAGAAATATTACAGGGGAAGGACGATCTTTTCAAGCATTCTCCCGGAAGGGCTGAATGTCAAGTTCAGGAGCAAACTCTGCTCCGGTGCAAAAGATCGCTGCGAATATGAGGACAGGCCTGAGGACAAGGACGTTCTCATTATAAACGGAAAGATGACCACTGGAACAATTGATGAATCAGCTATTGGCCCCTTCTCGGGGATCATAATTGACAAGATATTCAGGAAATTCGGTGCGCAGGAGAGCTCAAAATTCATTGACCGCATGACGAGACTTGCAGTTGGATTCATAAGCAGCAGGGGTTTCTCAACAGGCATTGCAGACTATGACATACCTGAAAATGCTGTTTCCCAGATATCAGAGATATCCGTTGAGGTAGTCGACAAGATCAACAAGGTAATTGAAAGCTATAACCAGGGTTTGCTCGAGTCAATGCCCGGGAGATCTCTGGAAGAAACACTTGAGATGGAGATTCTTGGGCTGACTGGCCAGGTTCGTGATGAATCCGGTAAGATCGCCAGTGCCTACCTTGGTCTGAACAATCCATCCGTCATTATGGCGAGATCTGGAGCAAGGGCAAAGATGCTGAACATATCTGAGGTCGCAGGGATGGTAGGACAGCAGTCTGTCAGAGGAGGAAGGATTAACAGGGGTTACAGCGGAAGGACCCTGCCGCACTTCAGGAAGGGCGACATGGGCGCATACGCTAGGGGCTTTGTCCAATCCTCATACAAGAAGGGACTGGAGCCGCTTGAGTACTTCTTCCACAGTATTGGAGGAAGAGAGGGTCTTGTCGATATAGCCGTCAGGACATCACGATCCGGTTATATGCAGAGAAGATTGATCAATGCATTCGAGGATCTTAAGGTCGACGAGAACAGAAGAGTCGAGGATACTGTTGGCGAGATTGTACAGTTCAAGTATGGTGAAGACGGTGTTGATCCAACGAAGAGCGATCATGGCAAAACAGTCGACATGGATTTCATTCTTATGGATGAGAAACAAGAGGTGAAGCAATGAACGTGATTCTCTGGAAAGACAGCAAGAAGAATGTGGAGGCTATTAATGCCGGGATCCCATGCTTCTACGCAGTCGATTTTAACCTGCCTGAAGAAGTGCCGAAGGAAGGATATATTGCAACCGACATGAAGGCAGCAAGATACCGGATAATGATAAGCTCAGCGGAACCACTCAAAAAGCAAAAAAACGTAATACGGAAGAAGAAGGAGGGTCTAAAAGCTGTCCTGAAAATAGAGAACATCCAGGAGATATCCCCGATACCGCTTTCCGAATTCTCTCTTCCATTGGAGGGGCTCAAGACTTTTGCTATTGTCGAACGCCTCTCCATGAAGATTACGGAAAAAGAGTCCCTTGAAGGCATTATAAACGCCGAAGAGCGTAAGGTCATCGAAAAGGCAAAGGATTTGGGAATAACCTTGCCCTACTCAGTTATCAGAGACCTGGCTCCAAGGATTAAGGGCCTTCCTGAAAAGGAGATAAAGTCTGTACTTAAGAGAGTGGATGAAGAAGTCAGCAGGAAACAGATTGATCCTTATGAGGCGGTGGGCATAGTCGCTGCCCAGAGCATCGGAGAACCAGGCACACAGATGACTATGAGAACCTTCCACTTTGCGGGAGTCAGGGAAATGAATGTGACACTTGGTCTGCCAAGGCTCATTGAGATCGTTGATGCCAGGAGAACCCCTAGTACTCCATCCATGACTATCTATCTTAAACCTGAATTTCAGGCTTCCAGGGAAGCAGTGGAGAGCGTGATAAAGCTGATTGAAAACACAGCACTTCTTGATGTATGTGATATAGAGACTGATACCGTGAATATGTCAGTTGCCATTATACCAATTAAGAACAGAATGACAGAGAGACTCATCACTCAGGACGATCTGATAAATTCGCTCTCAAGACTGAAAGGCAAGGTACTCAACATTGAGGAAGGCAAGAAGACTGCCGGCATTGTTGTTAAGCCCGTACAGGAATCATTCAAGAAACTCTATCAGCTGCAGGAACAGCTAAAATCTCTCACAATAAAGGGCGTTCCCGGTATAAAGAGGGCAATGGCAAGACTGGAACCATCCAAGGACTGGGTTATATATACGCAGGGTTCTAATCTCCGAGGAGTTCTTGATATCGATGAAATAGATACAAACAGGACATTCACAAACGACATAAGTGAGATATATGAGGTACTGGGAATTGAAGCTGCGAGGAACGCTGTCTTTCAGGAAGCCCTCAGGACATTGCAGGAGCAGGGCCTTGAAGTAGACCAGAGGCACCTCATGCTCGTATCAGACATGATGACTCTGACTGGTCAGGTCAGGGCAGTCGGGAGACAAGGAATCTCAGGAAAGAAGAGCAGTGTACTTGCAAGAGCCGCATTCGAAATAACGACGAAACATCTTCTGCATGCGGGAATATCTGGAGAGATTGACCCGTTGACCGGTGTCGCAGAGAACATCATTGTTGGCCAGCCTATCACCTTAGGAACAGGTTCAGTAAATCTTGTATACCGTAAAGGAAACTGAAAGGTAAAATGAAAGACATCGTTGTAGACAACAAGATAATGGGCTATATCGCAATCTTTGAAAAGATAGCACATACAGAGCTCAAAGAGTGCCTGGAAAACGAGGATATGATCGTCTTCATCGTGGGTGAGAAAAAGATGGCTGAGCTGTTCAAGCGTAACCCCTCGTTCGTATCTGAACTCAAGCAGAAAACAAACAAGCACATACTTGTCGCAGAAGCATCCCATGACCTTATCAATTTTGTCAGAAACATCTTTTTCCGCCTTGGTGTCAAGGAGATACAGGTGAACTGGAAAGAAGGGACAACCGATGTTCTTGTTTCCGTAGATCCAATGGAGATAGGGAAGGCAATAGGAAAAGAAGGAAGAAACATCAAGCTTTTCAGGGATACTGTGCAGAGGTTCTTTAACATACGTAATCTTGCAATTAAGCAATAATTTGTCTTTCCAGCCTTAGATAATTCATGAGATATTATTTTTCATAATTTTTTATGTTATTCAAAATGCTCAATTATTGATCCATCGTAATGAACCAGAGACCTGAATTAATGTTTATCATAAATAATGCGGGATCCTTGGTACGCAGATAATCTTCCCTGCGCGCTTAATAGCATGCCTCTTTATATCCATTGATATAATATCCACCACGAAATAATGAGCTTCAACCAACCTGAAGATGAGAATCCAGAAAATATTCGAGTAATTCTTCCAAACAGGAAGAAAGGAGAGATGTTCGGGTTAGTTGAGAAACTATCGGGTGCATCACGATTAAGCGTAATGTGTGAGGACGGATTTACGCGTAATTCCAGGATACCTGGCAAGATGAAGAAGAGAATGTGGATTCGCGAAGGTGATCTCGTTATTGTCAAACCATGGGAATTCCAGAAAGACAGGGCAGATGTAGTTTACAGATATACACAAACACAGGCAGGTTACCTCAGCAGAAACAGGATTCTACCCGAAGTCATAGACATGTTCAAATGACAACAGAAGATCGCTCGGCACTTGAGCAGTTAATTTTTTCGAAGGAGTTCCTCAGGACAGAGGACCCTGGCAGAAAAACGCAGGATATTGTTTTTGATCTAAGGACTCTAAAGGCTGTATTTGAGAGCATGAAGAAATTCGACATAGACTACCTTGATTATCCAATAATGTCAGGTAAGGAGAGCATTGTCTTCAAGGCTTACAGTAACAAGAAACCAATTGTGGTGAAGATTTTCAAGATGTCCACACTTAGGTTCTCCAACCTCTATATGTATGTGCAGGGAGACAGACGATTTGAGCATGAAAAGAAAGATCGATCGCGTATCGTTTATCTCTGGGCAAGAAAAGAATTCGTAAATCTCAAGACTGCAAGGGAATGTCACATAAATGTGCCAATGCCAATAGGCTTTCATCGGAACATTATTGTGATGCAATACCTGGGAACAAAGGCTTCTCCTGCACCGGAACTTCGCAAATCAACGATAGACATGGTAAAGGCATTTTCCCAGGTCAGGGAAAGCATGCGTCTGCTTTACACAAAGGCAGAACTTGTTCATGCCGATCTAAGCGAATATAATATGCTGATTTATCGTGGGAAGGTCTACATGATAGATTTTGGTCAATCTGTCAGCATCGAGCATCCTTCAGCTATGATATTCTTAGAGCGGGATGTAAAAAATGTTTGTAATTTCTTCAACAAGAAAGAAGTTAAATGCAATGTTAACGATCTCCTTTCCTTCGTTACCGGAGAGGCTGAATGATAGCTGGAACAAAAAGAATACCAAAGGACAGGATTGCTGCGGTCATAGGCAGGAACGGCATTACCCGCAGGGAAATCGAAGAGAAGGGGCACGTCAATCTTCGAATCGACTCTGACGAAGGAGAAGTATCGATAATTCAGAAAGATGATGCACTAAAGGCAACACTCACAGCGTCTGTCATTCAGGCAATTGGAAGGGGATTCAGCCCGGAAAAAGCCTTCCTGCTTTTTGAGGAAGACTATACTCTTTACATAATTTCATTGAGGGAATTTGCTAAACCAGGCAGTCACAGAATAGGCGAAATCAAAGGCAGGCTTATTGGCAGGAACGGTAGGACCAGGCAGATCATAGAAGAGATGACCTCAACACACATATCAATTTATGGCGACACCGTATCGATCATAGGAGATTACATATCCATCGAATACGGAAAAGAAGCGGTTATGCGCCTTATCGCTGGCAGCAAACAGAGAACCGTCTATCAGTATCTAGAAAAACAGGTCAGGAACATCAAGCTGAAGAAACTTGAAGAATCCTTCAGGTAGGTTTTCATTTTTGTTCTTTAACCTGTGAAATAAAGAAATTATTCTCCTGTCAAAGGTAGAAGGATTTAAGACCCAATTCCTGGCGCCCTACAGGCAAGAACCTTATATTCCTTTCAGATACAGGAGAAAAGCGGGGTAGGGTAGTTAGGAAATCCCGACGGGCTCATAACCCGTAGATCAATGGTTCAAATCCATTCCCCGCTATTGCAGTGTTTTTTTGATATTTCCTCAATGATTGCATCAACATCACCCTGGTTGCTAAGAACTTCGCATTCAAAACCCAGCCTTGTGGCAGTTTCATAGGTAGGTTTCCCTATGCAGAATATCTTCTTCATGAAACCTATAGAATGAATATCATTTCCTAACAGATGCGCAAAGCTAATGGTCTCCACGGAAGACGTGAGAATCATGCCTTTGCATTCTTTGCTATTCAGCATACTTGGAAGATCCGGGGGATGCAATTCTTCTATTTCATAGAGGTCAAAACACCTGAAATTAAAGCCTTCAGAAGCGAGGTATTCATCTAGAATTGTATTATGCTGTTTACTGCGGCAGAGAGCAATTCGGGATTCCTTCAGCGAATACTGAGAGATGAGTTTGACCAACCCTGAAGAGTTCTGTTCACTTGCGACAAGAACTCTCTGTCCTGACTGCAAAAAAGGCCCGGCAGTTTTCTTTCCAATGCACATTATCGTGAAACTACCACGTATCGCAGCCTTCAAGAATACTTCAGATCCGATGCTGCTCGTAAGGACAACGAAATTAGGAGAGTATTTCTCTAGCTGGTCTCTTAGTTTTTCTGTATCAACGCTTCTAACAATCCTTGTCAACGGTACATTCTTTATTTCAAAACAGGGAGCGTATATTATTTGCCTGTTCTTTTCAGAAGGTCTGGTTGTGATCAGGAAGTTCCTTTTTTCCATCTGTATCCAAAGGTCTCCGGTATTTTCTTTCTTAAGCTACGGGCAAATTCTGAAGCATCCTCATCATACATGACTGAAGATTCAAAATCCTTGTATTCTCTTCCTGCAAGTGAATATACCCTGACGAAGAGCCTTGCAGGATTACTGCCTCTTGCAAGAACGGCGACCGGGTCGTTGCATGATAGTTCCAGTTCAGAAAGAACGGATCGCTCCAGGAAAAGCTCGGATAGTGCATCATGATCAGAAATCATCCTCAACATGGAAGAATGCTCCGATCCCTTCACTGCGGTGACTGCTATTATTCCCTGGTTTGCAGCAGGTGGGAAAGAGCGGACATCCAGCGTGTATGCGTTTTCCCGTATATTAAGCCTGTCATAGGCGGCTTTAGCCATCATGACAGCATCATAATGGCCATCCTTGTATTTCTGGACTCTTGTCTCAATATTGCCCCTTATACTCTTCACTGTCAAATCCGGCCTGAAAAATTTAATTTCATGAATTCTTCTAAGACTGGATGTTCCGACAATAGATCCTGGCTTCAACTTGTCCAGTGGAGTCCTTGAAATAAGGACATCCTCAACTGCTCCCCGCTTTAAAGCGCCTGCTATTTCCACCCCGTCTGGAAGTACCGTGGGAATGTCTTTTGCACTGTGCACTGCAATATCTATTTCCCCATCAACTATTTGTTTGTTAAGTGCAGATACAAAAACACCCGTACCGCCCATCTCGTAAATCGGGGCGTCCCTGTTGATATCACCTGCGGTTTCCACCTCTATTATTTCTGTTTCAATTCCAGAACTTGTAAGGATCTCTGTCACCATTCTGGTTTGAATCAGTGCCAGCTTACTGCCTCGGGTGCCTACTCTTATTCTTGTCATCGCTTGAAAAACTCCTCTGTTATGGAGATAAGCCTGTCCATGTCCTTTTCTGTATGCGCGAAACTCACGAAATTGGTTTCAAAGGTGCTGGGCGGCATGTAAACACCCGAATTAAGTGCAAACCTGAAGTAGCGAAGGAATTGCTTCTGGTCTGAACTTATTGCATCAGAATAGTTTCTGACACCTGATCGGTTGAAAAAAATCTGGAACATAGTTCCGATATGATTTACGCTGCACTGCACATTCTTTCCTATGACGTCGGTTAATTCAGAACACATCTTTCCAACCATTTCAGTAAGCTTAGAATAATTTGCTTCCTTAAGAACTCGAAGGGTTTCTATCCCTCCAAGCATGGATAATGTATTTCCGGAAAAAGTGCCGGAAACATATGTTTTGCCTTCCGGGGAGACCTGATTCATGATATCAGCACGACCACCAAATGCACCAATTGGCAAACCGCCTCCAATGATCTTTCCTAGTGTTATGAGATCAGGTATAACACCAATCTGCGTGTGATATGCACCATAGTGGAACCTGAATCCGGTTATTACTTCATCAAAAATCAGGAGTATATCATTGTCTGACGTTAGTTCCCGCAGTTCTGCAAGAAATCCCTTTTCAGGAAGTATAACACCAGCATTCCCCATGACAGGCTCTACAATCACTGCCGCTACTTTCCCTGCTTTCTCTCTGATTACTTTTCTGAATGAGCTTATATCATTGAATGCAGCAACAGCAACAGATCCTGCAACTTCTTCAGGAATGCCTGGAGACGAAGGTTCTCCATGCGTCAAGGCTCCGCTTCCTGCCTTGATAAGCGCATAGTCATGTGAACCATGAAAACAGCCTTCTGCTTTTATGATCACTTTCTTCCCGGTATAAGATCTCGCAAGCCTGATTGCATGCATGGTCGCTTCTGTACCAGATGAAGTGAATCTCATCTTCTGCATTGCAGGTATTGCGTCCCTTATTGATGTACCAAGATCAATCTCAAATTCTGTGGGAGCGCCAAAATTAACGCCAATCTCGCTGGCCTTCGCGAGCGCTTTCTTCATAGATGGATGCGCATGCCCCAGAATCAGCGGCCCATAGGCAAGACAATAGTCTGTATAGCTTTTTTCATCTATGTCGAATATCGTGGCACCTTCTCCCTTCGAAATGTATCTCGGGTAAGGTTCAAAATACCTTACAGGCGAATTGACTCCGCCCGGAAACAGTTCTTTGGCTTTTGAGAATTGAGTGGAAGACTTAGTCATGGCTGGGAAATAACATATTAAGATTAAACGTTGCCACTTGGTCTACAGTTAGTTAACCTCTCATATGTCTGGCGTCCTCTCCATCCTGAAGGATTTGTGGTTCCTGATTCATAGAGTGACAACTCGTAGACCTCCTTTTGAGAGTTCCGCCTTTCTCCACTCTATCTTGAATCTGAGCAGGTTTTTGAATTTACGCAATCCATGATCCACTATTCTCTTTGAGAGATTGTGGTCGCTCTGCATTCCCTGAACTCGTATAAATGAAATTCACTCTTCTGGTACTCTGATCCGGAAATTTCAGGATTTCGTACTTTCTGTGTGTCGGCGAATGCGATTTCTAAGACGGTTTTGCTTACTGGAAGCATGTACTTTAGTTACTCATTGAGCTTTACATGGAACTGGATCTTGTATTGGATACTGGGAGCAAACCATTCTTCAAGATAGTTCTTCCAGATCGCGTTCACGTATCGCACTGATATGCGCTGTATCCTTGCCATCTCACTGGAGGAGATACGTCTCCTCTTCTGTTCAATGATCCATCGGAATTTCTTCTGATCCAGTGTCAATTCTCTGGGATCAGCAGAGTTAAAATTAATCCCGGTGTAAATGGAAAATCTTCATGGGAAAATACAGCTAATTCCCCCCTCATGCTCACAGACGAGGTCCCCTTGGTAGGGAAGATCAATGAATAATTATGAAGTTTCGCACCAGTAACAACTATTGCTTCCGGGGGCAATTTATGGGAACTGAGAAATGTGTGCCTGAGGAATTGTATCCCTCAGTTTGTGGCTCGGGTGCTCTTGATCTTGTCTTTTTCTATTGCCGATTTGCCTAAAGTATAAGTGATTAGTATTATTGCTATTATTAACAGTGCCAGTCCAACGGCCTCCACGGCCCAGAAAAGCGTAATAATGTATTCCATGACACCGAATGCCGCAATTATGGTTCCTGCTATTATAAAGTACGTAATCATCTTCTTCTCAGTGTTATATCCCATGACATAGTGCATGAACAGGAGGATTATTCCCGCCAATAATGGCATAAGGAAAAATGCAAATAGGAGATGGCCGTCCGTGAATGCCATATCGTACTGGTAGCCGGCCCCGCCGCT
The DNA here is from genome assembly GCA_049965275.1 of Thermoplasmata archaeon. Lineage (GTDB taxonomy): Archaea > Thermoplasmatota > Thermoplasmata > Thermoplasmatales > Thermoplasmataceae > UBA582. Next base: position 17,482 of record JBMFWM010000005.1, read on the forward strand.
TGGGGGAACTCCAGGCGATCCAAAACCATAATAAGTCTCGTTAAACTCTATCGCATATCCTATACCAACCATAACCGCCATTGTCGCGATCCATGTCAGCAACTCAGAGATCTGAACCATACGATCCGCAGGATTCTTAGATAAGAGATAATAAAGCCCGATAATCGAAACAAGTGCTCCTATGCCTACTATCCCTGTCTGACTGTCATCCAGTGCAAGTCCATTCATACCCCCTGTACCGGATGTGAATATAGCCGGTATCACATAAGTTCCAAATGATGAGATAAAGTAAAGATAGCTCATTGAAATTGTTCCAAACACCGCGACAACCAATCCTGCATTCACGATGTTCCTTTTCACTGGAGAGAGTCTTTCATATCCAAAACTTACCGCTGCAAGACCAACGATTCCACCCATGACCGCAGGAAGCATCTGGTGCGAGTGCGAAGTTATGAGATTTCCAAGGAAAGTCTGTAGCCCGCCCCATGCGGTAACATCGTTACTAAGGGCTGGTAAGGAAGCGTATCCGAAGAGATTGCCATATTCATAGATCATTCCCATTACAGCCGCGATTCCCGCAGAAACTGTTGTGATCACTATGAGCGAATATGCTCCCCATATGTTCTTGAATTTTAGTCTGTCCTTGAAAGGAAGCATCAGCAGATAAACAAAGAACATGAGCGCAATAATAAGCTTCCAAACATCTCTCAATGCCTGTAACACGTAATCCGCTGTCTGCGTGCTTGCCGGATAGAAGAAAACAGCTCCCAAAACCGTGAGGAGCAGGACAGGGTATGTGGAAAGGTTAACTGCTTTTCTTTCCAATGCGCCTAAACCTAGAAGCTCAGATGCATACAGAATAAGCAAAAATGCAAATGGTATCATAATGGTATGGTAAAAATTGACCATGTCAAGGCTGAAATCACCCAGACTGAACCAACTTACCCCTGGAAGAATAGGTCCAATCACAAGGAAAATGCTTATAAACGCAAGTACCGCAATGATGTTATCTCTTGGATTTAGCAGGATCCCCATCCACTTAGAATTCGAAATTCTTTCCAAGACCATATGTCCTCAATCTTTTATACATAGTTTTTATTAAAACGTCGGCCCTAATATTGTCTGTAGAACCTTTATTATTTAATTATGACTTCAATGTGGTGAACTATATTTGGCTGGATACATGCGGAAATTGATACCGCTTTACTTCAATTACACAAAACCGAAAGTATGGTCACTACTCGTGTTTGTGGGTGCTGTTGGTGCTATTCTAGCAATTGACCAGCATTCTCTTTTGGACTGGTTTCTTGTCATCTTGACTGTGCTTTCACTTTCCGCCGGAGCTGCGGGATCTGAAGCAGTCACCAACTTCATAGACCGCGATATAGATGCTAAAATGACCAGAACCCAAAATAGACCTCTCGTAACCGGCAATATTTCGCCTAAAAGCGGGCTAATCTTTGGCTTATTTCTGATCGTGCTTTCCGTACTTCTTCTCATAGTCTATGGGAAATTTCTGGCAGCATCGTTTATCTCTTTGGGAATTACAGACAACGTCGTTGTTTATAGCCTATTGCTTAAGAGAAGGACCCCATGGAGCGTGATACTCGGTGGTTTCTCTGGTGGGTTTCCTGTGCTTGTTGGATGGTACACTGTCACTTCTTCTTTTTCCATTATTCCATGGTTCCTTTTTGCCTTTGTTGTAGTATGGATCCCGGTGCATATTTGGAGTCTCGCCTACCGCTATAGTGATGATTACGAGAAAGCGGGTATACCAATGCTGCTAGTTATTTATTCGGAGAAAATTTCTTCAGCTTGTATTTCGTTTTCTGCGATTCTTCTGGTTGTATTTTCAATAATTCCCTACTTTCTTGGGGAAAATTCGCCAGTCTATATTTTCGTCGTTGCGGTTTTATCTGCTCCCTTACTAATCTTTGCTGCGTTGTTCGTGAAGGAGCACAACCTGAAGAGTTCTTTCAACCTCTTCAAGTACTCCAGTCCTTACCTTGCCATAGTATTCACCCTCTTCATGATTATGAAATTTGTTTAGACTGCATTTCCATGTTTTCTATCAAGCCGAATTTCATGGCTGTACCACCATTTTTAGTGCAATGTTTTCCTGCGTGATCTCAGCGATCACATCCTCAAGCCTCGCAATCTCCTCATCCTTTGACCGGATCTTCTCATCCATGTTTGGCTTCCCTCCACGAGCATCGAATATCTGGGAAGACTGGAGAAGTTTCTCCTTCCAGTGGTAGTATCTTGCAGGCTTTATATCATATTTCCTGCACAGTTCCGATATCTGAATGGTACCGCTCAAACCTTCAAGGACGATTCTAAGCTTTTCCTCCGGTTTGTAAGATCTCTTCGATTCTCCCATATATAAGGCTTGGAGCAAAATATATCATAATTAATTTTCCAAATTGTCCAAAGATGGGATGAACAATTCCATCTGATCCCTTGGTCTCTCGGCAATAACTTTAACCATTCCAATAAAATAGTGTAATTATAATGAGACGGTCTTTGCGGTTAATTTCACCGGGTCTCATAAAAATGGCAAGCACATTAAGTTGAACTATTACAAAAAGAAGAAAATTACATGAGCCGCAGGCAAATCTGGATTGAAGGTCAGGATAGTATGAAAGCAATTGCACTTCCAAAAAAGTCAGCAGAGAAGGAGCTGAGATCTATCCTTAGATCCGGCATTGTCGACAAGAAAAAGAAGATAACGGCGGATTCAGCATATGTATATGTTCCAGTGCTTGCAGACTCAGGCTTGCCTAGTCACCGGATTGTCGATATCGATCTTCAGGAAAGGCCTGTCCAAGAAGCGCCAATAGCAGCAATATCTAGAAGAGCAAGTGAATTTGGGATCAAAGAAGCCCTTTTACCGAGAAGATGGGTCAGATATGGCGATTCCATTATAATACGCTATGGAGGTCCCGAGCCCAAACATCTGGCAGAAGTTATTGCCGGAGTACTTAATGCAAAATCGGTTTACAGGTATTCCGGAAGGATAAGCGGAGTATTGAGAGTACCATCCCTTGAACTTCTCTTTGGCAACGGTGGCTCTGTAACTCATCTTGAGAACGGTATAAGGTACGCCTTCGATCCATCGAAGGTTATGTTCTCACCTGGGAACGTTGGCGTGCGTGGATCAATGAAGCACCTTGATGTAAAGGGAAAAACAATCTTTGATATGTTCTCCGGGATAGGATACTTTTCTATTCCACTTGCAAAATATGGTTTTCCACACCATATCTATGCAGCAGAGATCAACCCTGATTCATACCAGTATTTATTGATCAACATCAGGAAGAATAAGGTTCAGGACGTCTTTACAACATACAATGCAGACTGCTCAACTTTAAATTTACCAGAGAAAGCTGATCTGATTGTTATGGGGCACTTCAGTTCGCCCTCCTACATCCAGCATGCCGTTAATAACCTCGGGATCGGAGGTGTTATCATGATGCACCATCTTGTGTCAAGCGAGAATCTTAAACATTCTGCGCAAGCAATAGAGAAAAAGTTACAGGATTGTGGTAAAGAATACAGGATAACCTCGAGCAGGGTAGTTAAATCGTACTCTCCTCATCACTGGCATGTCGTCACAGAGGTCGTGATTTCATGAATACCTTTTACTATCGTTTATAAAGCGTAATCAATGCTGGAATACATTGGTACTTCTGAAGGTTTGTCAGATTTGATGATGGAAATCCCTTTATATGCATTTCAACGATACTACTTCATGGATGTCGTAGTCCAGAATATCTATGACTATTCCAGCGATATTAGCAAGACACTTAACGGTGCAGTAAAAGAGGAATTGAAGAAAAGACTCGCTGACTCTCTTTTAGTGGCTTATGGTGCTAGAGACGCAGAACCCATTCACGCTGAAAGAATCGGCCTCCTGCCTTCGACTGGAAAGCATAATTCAACCGTATATTTCACTGATCACAAAGCGGAAAGCTCGATCGCCACGATGCTCAATGGCTCAATGACCCGATACCTAGACTTCAACGACACTTACCTGTCAAAAGAAGCACTTCATCCGTCAGATAACTTTCCACCATTGATAGCTCTTGCTGAATCACTTGGCAAAAAAGGTCAAGTCCTGCTGGAAGCAGCTGCGCTCTCATATTCCGTGATATGTGGTCTATCCGATGCCGTTTCGATACGGGACAGGGGTTGGGATCATGTTACTTATATTTCGGTCTCGACGGCGGCAGGATTGGCTTATCTTGGTGACCTGGATTCTAAGAAGTTCGAGAACTGCATAAGTCTGGGATTGAATAACAATATCAGCCTCAGGCAGACCAGGGCGGGTGAGCTGAGCATGTGGAAAGGGTTGACCGCTTCAAATGCATCTCGAAACTCAATCTTCGCTTATTTCCTTGCAGAAAGCGGTGTCTCAGGGCCATCCGATGTTTTCACGGGTGAAATGGGATTCTTCAAGCAGGTGTCGGGCAAATTTAACTTGCATCTTGATGTGAACAGGATCCTCAAGACAATGATCAAGAATTATCCTGTTGAGTACCATGCAATGAGTGCGGTTGAGTCGTGCGAATCACTTCACAAATCTCTAAGCGGTGATATTAAGAGCATAGATGTTGAGACTTTCTCTGTTGCTGATAAGATAATCATAAAGGACCCCGAAAAGAAGAGGCCGAAAACAAAGGAAACAGCAGATCACAGCATGCCTTACCTTGTAGCATATACCCTCCTTCATGGTCGTCCGGGACCATCATCTTACGCAACTAATTTCCTGAACGACAGGAACATCCTTGCGCTGATAGACAAAACCAAATTCACGGTCACCGAAAGATTTGACCAACTCTACCCAGAGCACCTCCCCTTCAGAATAGAGATTAAGACATCAACAGGTGAACTTGAAAGTGAGATTATAGATCCGAAAGGTCACCACCGTAATCCGTTTACTTGGGACGATATTATACAGAAAGGTCGAAGCATGATGTCCGAGGCGAGTGCCAGGGAGATAGTAACTGCGGTTAAGACGATAGAGAACCGGGACATATCAGAGATCATGGAGATCCTCGCAGATGTCCATCCTTAGAGATAACATTAACCTCGGGCCTGGGGAGATCAGGAGGCAGATCAAATCGGGTTTTGTAGTTGCCGCAGGTATCTTCAACGGAATATCTGCAATTCAGGCAGAAAAAGCAGGATTCAGGACGCTTTACCTATCCGGATCAGGGGTTGCGGCATGCATGGGTCTTCCGGATCTGTCTTTTACGACTATGACGGAAGTTGTGAACGAGGTAAGCAGGATAACCGATGTGACGAAGAGTCCATTGATCGTTGATGTTGATACCGGTTTTGGCGAACCCATTAATGTGACAAGAACAGTACGACAAGTGGAAAAAGCAGGCGGCTCAGCAATTCATCTCGAGGATCAGGTGCTCCCGAAGAAGTGTGGCCATCTCTCCGGCAAGAAGATAGTTCCAGATGAAGAGATGGTACACAAGATAAGGGCCGCTGTTTCTGCAAGGAAAAATCCTGATTTTCTGATAATCGCAAGAACTGATGCTCGTTCCGTTCTTGGCATCGAAGACGCTATCCGCAGATCCAACCTTTATCTGGAGAGCGGTGCAGACATGATATTTACAGAGGCGCTCGAATCGGAAGACGAATTCAGGAAATTTGCCAGGGAGGTAAGAGGAGACCTGCTTGCAAACATGACTGAGTTCGGCAAGAGCCCGCTTCTTACCACCCAGCAGCTAAAAGAGATCGGCTATAGGGCCGTTATTTTCCCGCTTACAGCATTCAGGATGTCACTTAAGGCGACTCAGAACGCGTACGATAAATTATATTCGCAGGGAACACAGAACAATATGCTGTATTCCATGATGAGCAGAAACGAGTTTTATGAAGTAATAGGCTATCATGAATACGAAAGGGAAGATAACGAGCTGGCCGGTGATGAAAATGAGTGAAATAGAGGTGCCCAGAGGGCTTGCAGGCGTTATTGTCGATACCACAGCCATAGCCACTACAGATCAGAGTGGAAATCTTGTATATCGCGGTTATCGGGCAGTCGATCTGGCAAGGAAGTATTCGTTCGGTGAAGTTGCATACTTGATACTTTACGGAGAAATACCGTCAAGATCACAGTATTCTGAGTTTGAGGAAAAGGTTCTTTCCTTATCGCACATTGAGGATAAATATGTAAAGCTCATTCAACTCCTGAGGGAAAAGAACGTGCTTTCCTCCATGAGGACTGTCACCTCCGCTCTTCAGATGGAGGGAAACGACAGGATGGAGCAGCTGCTTCAGATCGCAGCAAAATTCCCTGATATCGCATCACATTCTTACAGAATATACAGGAATCTTGATCTGATCCATTCAAGTGAAAGAGATATTTCCAGAAGGATATATCAGCTTTCGTCAGGCAAAGATGATCCGGAAAGAGCAAAATTCCTTGAAAAAATACTTATTATGTACATGGAACACGAGTTCAACGCATCCACATTTGCACTCAGGGTGGCTGCCTCAACAGGCACGGATCCTGCGTCTGCAATAAACGCTGCACTTTCTACACTAAAAGGTCCTTTACATGGAGGAGCAAATTCCGAGATTCTATCCTATCTTTTGAAGTTCAAGAATGAAGAGGAAGGAATAGAATTTGTCAGGAACAGACTCGAAAACAAGCAACTGGTAATGGGTTTTGGGCACAGGGTGTACAAGACAAAGGACCCGAGGGCACAGTTCATCAAGGAGGAATTGAGGAAACTTATTGGTGACACGAAAAGATTCCAGGTCGCCGATGCGATCGAAACATACATGTGGGAGCAGAAGAACCTGCCGGCAAACCTTGACTTTTACGGCGCATTCTACCTGAATGAGGTGGGCATCGATGAACCTCTCTATACTCCGCTATTTGCTGTAGCCAGAGTCTTTGGCTGGGTTGCACATTACATGGAGCAGAACGCAAACAACAAACTCATCAGGCCTCTTTCCAGATATATAGGTACCACAGGCAGGGAAATCTGATCTAGGGCATTAGCCACTAAGAAGGCATCTATCAGGGCGAAAACTTTTTCAATGCTTACCGAGAATATTAAGACTGATTCTTTCAGCCTTCCTGTTGTAAGCTGCAAAATCAGTTAGCCTGAACGGATGACCCGTTATGATATGTATATCTCCTGTATTGGAGAACATCTGAACATCAGCATCTGATGGATTTACATTTCCTGAAGGGTGGGAATGAACGGATCCGACTATCTGGAAATCTATAGGCTTATTCCATAGCTGAAAAATTGTGTGAGTCCTTCCCTGTATTGTCCCGGGTAGCATTGCAATCTCATATATGATGTGGTTTTCAGCCCTCAGAAATGCGCCAAATTCATTCGGCATAGTCGACTTTGATGCCTCCATTATCATCTGGAGCGTTCTTGACCTAATTGACCACGTTTTTAACAAGTTTCTCATGCACCCTATCGAAGAACGATCTCTTGAAAAGAATAAATTCAGCATAATTCTCTGATGTCTTGATCACTATCTCGTCAGTGCTCTTCATCCTGTATTCTACCTGTCCGTCAAGAATTACGATGCAATCCTGATTCTTATCAAGTACCCTTATGTTGATATCTGTTCCCATCGGCAGAACTATCGGCCTCGATCTGGATGCAAACGGTGCAATATATGAAACAACAACCGCATTCAGAGAAGGCATCAGGATAGGCCCACCTGCACTGAATGAATACGAGGTTGAACCGACAGGGGTTGCAACAATCACAGCATCAGCCGCAACACGATCAATAAAACTGGTTGGAGTTGAAATAAGGAACTTGCGTATCTTAGCTATCTTGCTGGAATGGACAATCACTTCATTGGTGCAATCTTCAAGGCGCTGCCCGTTCAGGAAAACACTCAGCTTCCTGGATCTCTCAATCTTGTAGTTTCCGCGTGCAAGTTCGTAAATGCTTGATTCAATCTCGCCAATCTCAACCTCGGAAAGAAAGCCAAGCCCTCCCATGTTTATACCAAGTATGGGACAGTTTGTGTGTTGAAGGGCCCATAGCACTGTGCCATCACCACCAACAGAAATGATCAGGTCGGCGTCCATGTTCTCGATATCCTTGCTCTTTACAGGAAGGTACTTGCCGACCTCGCGCTCGTACATTATTGTCCAGTTCTTGGGTGCAATATCTACAATCCGCTCCACAATCCGTGAACATCTCTGGCAATTCTTGCGGATAATAAACCCTACCCTGTTAATTACCAGTTTCGATCTGTCAGCTTCTTCAATTGGCAAGCACTAAACCTCCTTCTTTACAGAAGATCTCAACTTACTCTGAGTCTACAAGGCTTTCGAGCAGTGTGTTGAGCCTCTGTGGGAGCCTTTTGAGAGCATAATCAAGGACTTCTAGTGCGGATAGGGATCCATCGGTCTCGAACTGGAAGATGTAGCTTGAATTATCCTCTTCTATTTTGCATTCCTTGTTTTCGAAGAGTGGTGTAAGAGCATGGCATGGCACATCGTCTGTAAACGTTATCATTGAAGCCGATTCGCTGACCACACTAGCCGGGCACTGTTGCTTAATCTTCTCATAATCTATTGATGATTTCTTTTGAACTATAAACTTCCTGCTGTATTTGTAGGAGACGCCGGTTGCGACCTGCCATTTGGCATGGCTTGCTGCAGTTCCGAGAACTGCCTCAGCACTTACGAGTATTGCCTGCTTCGGCCCAAGCTTTAGGATCGGGATTTCCAGGTCAGTTGGCTTTGAAACAGTTCCTCCCACTGCAATGAGATCTCCTGAATAGAGGGTAGCGGGCCCAAGCTTATTGATAGAAAATGTTGCTGTGCATAGTGAACAGCCTTTCCCGCCACAAGTGCAGTTATCCCTGAAATTCATCTTCAGGTCGCTCTTAATCGGTATCATTGCAAGTCTCTGTGCAATGACCTCGTCAAAAAGCGGGAGAGATGAGTCGTATTCATTGCCTTCCTCATCTCTTATCTGCCCATGGTGAAATGTCACCTTGTCAATCGCAAGCTTTGGAATATCAGATATTATTGTTCTCCGAAGCGCGTTGGCTTCCGCAGGGGTAATATCTGTGATCTTGAATCTTATGTAATTGTCGGACTGCTCCATTATGGTGAGTGTCATCAGACTCTCCTTCCTCTCTTCCCGCCCTTCTTCTTGGTTCCGTCATGCGGGACAGGAGTTACCTCTTCAATCCTGACGATCTTGAAGCCAGCCCTTGACAGAGATCTAATTGCAGACTGCGCGCCAGGTCCAGGTATCTTTGACTTGTTTCCGCCCGGTGCCCTGACCCGAATAATAAGATCAGTGATCTCAAATTCCCTCAGTTTCTCTGATACGAGATCCGCCGCTTTCATAGCGGCATACGGGCTCGATTCATCCCTGTCGTTCTTGACGACCATACCGCCGCTTGCCTTTGCTATTGTTTCGGCTCCGGTGCTGTCTGTTACAAGAATAAGCGTATTGTTATGCGATGCAAATATATGAGCGATGCCTGTTCGTGCCATTACTTCTCCCCCTCTTTTACCGGTTCTTTAACATCTTTTTTTACTTCAGGTTCTTTCCCTTCCGTCCCAGCTTCTGCAGGGGTTTCCTTTTCTTCTGTTGCCTTATTGTTCTTGAGCATTGCCTGCCTCAACGGATGGAGCTCGTCCACGAGTGGAGAATCAGCGTCATATGAAAGCGTTGGTTCAAGAGAGGCTTCAACCATGAGTCCAGGGATAGTAACCCTTCTTCCTCCGAGAGAAATCTGTCCATGTGTTATAAACTGCCTTGCCTGTTTCATTGTTGCGGCAAGTTTCATCTTGAAGACAAGTGTCTGCAGCCTTCTTTCGAGTATATCATCAATCTTGAGTGAAAGAACATCGTCAAGAGTTGCACCCTCGTTCAATATATTGAAACGCTGAAGTCTCCTGATCATATTTTTGAACTGCTGCATTGAGTATTCGTCCTGGTACCTCATCTTTCCTTCAAGCGTTCTTGCCTGGGTTCTGAAGGAATCCAGGATGGAAAGGGATTTCCATAACTCCCTCTTGTTCTTCAATCCGTATCTTTCAAGTATCTCTCTTTCCTGCTCTATTCTCGCTGCTTCCCACGGGTGCCTTGGCGTAGAATATTTTTTGTGTTGAAATTTCTGGTCTCCCATTCAGCTCACTCCTTCTTCTTAATAACGCCAATGGCCAGTCCATGTCTTCCGTTGGCTTTTGTTCTTTGCCCTCTAACCTTATGACCGGTTTCGTGCCTGACTCCCTTGTATGATTTCATCTTCTTCATGAAATTCAGATCTTCCTGCAATTGCACTGTAAGGTCATTCGAAATCAGGTTCATGTCTTCGCCAGTTATAATCTCGTTCCTGTGATTGAGGACCCAGTCTGGAAGTCCCTCATAACTCTTGGACTCAACAAATTCCCTTATTTTCTCTATCTCAGGTTCCTTCATTTCGCCAATCTTCTTTGTAGGATCAAGCCCCAGCTTCTTTATGATTATCATGGATAAACGGTCGCCAATGCCCTTCAAATCCGCCAGGGCATTCTTGACGTTTCTTTCACCATCCAGGTCTTTGCTCCCGATTCTTACTATGTACAGGAAATCCTCTTTCTTTTCCGTTACTTTCTTATCATCAGCCATTATCAGACACCGTTATCTGTCAAACGCCTTCCGAGATTACTTTCATGCTTAATATATCTCTGGAAAATTGACGAATGCCGTTATTTTATGTCTAAAGATAAATATTTCGAATGTTTTCCAAACCTTTGCCTGCTCGCATATTTTAAGAGGAATATGAAGATACGGAAGGCGGCGATCCCGAAATGCCCAGTAAAAGAAGGGAGGAAACCTTGAGTCTTGTCTTCCTTATGATGGCAGTAATAGGCGGATGGATAAATGCCCAGGGTGAATGGGTTAAGGACTTTGCATATCACAGGGTCGTTGGTCTCCCTCTTTTTGCTTGGAATTTCAGTGTTTCTGGGATAACATGGTATGATGTGGGCATATTTGACGATCTTCTTGGCGTATTCATGATAATTTTTGGACTTATAATGTTCCGAAGGCACTCAGACGTCGATGTTGCCGCCATCCGCTCATTCAGCCTAGCAATACCATTTCTTGTTTCATACGGATTTTTTGATTTCATCGGATATTACCTCTTCTCATCATACTATTTCGGAAACTTCTCTTTGACGCTATACGGCGAAGCTTGGAACACGATACTTTATTTCGTCATGATGCCCCTGCTGCTTCTTTCGTGTGTCATCATACTGGGAGCGAGAAAAGAATCCTTTTTCCCACAAGATAATGGCAAATAAGTGAAGAAGAGAATGTCGTCTATGAACCAGCAGGTATATTATTGCCCCGTAAAATTATACTCGCATGGACCGGGAAAAATACTCTCTGATTTCTGTGGGAAGAGACGATCTGGACATTCTCGTGGATCACAGGCGGAAAATGTGGATCACTTTAGGTTCCCACAGTCTGGAAGAGATAGAGGATTGCATCCCAGCATACAGAGAATGGCTTGATTCAGGCATCGCAAGAGGAAAGGTATTTTGCTTTAAAGCCGTCGGCGAAAAAGGGGCAATAATAGGAAGCGTATGTGTCTTCTTTCGTGATGATATTCCGGGTCCCGGCCATCTCGCGGCATCGATTCCATTTGTCTTTTCGCTTTACGTGGAGAATGATTTCAGGAACAGGGGGATTGGTACTGAGCTAACGCGCAAATGCGTTGATCTTAGCATAGAAAGAGGGTACACAAGAATAACGCTGCATGCATCTGTCTACGGCCGACCGATATATGAAAAGATGGGATTCAGGCCAACTACCGAGATGCGGCTCTCGATCGATTGAATGAAGTGTTTACGACCAGAATCTTCTGTTTCTGGAATAATCCATTTCTGCGTTAAGGATTGCCTTGATCAGATCATCCTCGCTTGCATAGGAAACTTCCAGAAGGCGGTTAGCGGTCTCGGTTCCAACACCCCTTGCCGCAAGAGTAAGTAGGGCAACTCTCCCTTTTTCTCTTATCAGGTGGGCATTCTTGATTATTTTCTTCTGCATATCCTTATCTTCTCCGCCGGAAATGGCGTTGGTTACACGCTCACGTTCAAACTCAGAAAAAGCAGCAACAAGGGTGCTCCCGCAAGCCTCGCATTTAAGGCTAGTCATTTCCTTTACCTTACCTGAACGGATATGCTTGCACCTTGTACATACAAGAATCACGGGTTCATTCAGGAGTCTGTTCTTAACGGCCTCAAGAATTACCTTGGTAGGCTGTATAGGTACAACTCTCTCAAGGTAATGAGCGAGAAAAGAACTGGACGCCTCTGACAGTGTTTCGGCAAGATCCACCTTGATTTTTCCATTATTAATGCTGGTCAGGAAGCTTTCAAGGGTCTCTATATCCATATAATCTGAGACAAGCTTTCGTACTGAATCCTTGAACAGTACCGTTTCATGATATGCATCAATGATCTTTTCCATCCTTATCCTTCCAAGCTCGCTCTCGGTGGATATTATACCGAACTTCCTTGCTTCGTATAAAAATACACCATTGAAGAAGCGGCTCCTCCTGGCCAGCCCATTTATGTATGAAAGCATCTTGTCAGGTTCAATATTTCTAATCAGTCCAAAGATGTCTCTGGAAGTTACATGCCTAGCAAGTCTCAAATAAACATGATATGGGGAGTAATCCATCTCTGCGCTCTCTCCTGTAACTGCAGTAAGAATGCTCGCCAGAATCTCCCCAAGTGCGAAGTTTCCTTTTGTACCAAGAAGGGACTGTATAACCACCTCTGCGCCCCTGCTTTCGATTATTGAGCGCTCAACGGTGGCAAGTTTTCCCTCATGCCATTTACGAATTCTTTCCGTGGATTCGACGTCGAGTCCCTCCATGTCATGGGTTTCTGACCTGATCTCTGATACCCTTTTCGTCACATCCAGCAGGACAGGTATATCCTCCCCGGACCATTTTGGTGCTATTGCCGGTGTCAG